>WLOZ01000329.1 GCA_009699025.1 Actinomycetota bacterium | reverse complement strand
GTGGCGAGGTGACCATCTCCGACGCCGTGGGTCCGCGTCCTGAGCTCGATCCGCGAAAGGTCGATGCTGAGTTCGTCGCACGCGACATCGCGGGCGTGGGCCGCACGGTTCTCGAGCGCACCGGGTCGACCAACGCCGACGCAGCCGCGGTGCTCGAGCGGGGCGAGCCCGTTCCCTTCGTGATGGTGGCCGACGAGCAGGTGTCGGGTCGCGGTCGGCTTGACCGGGTGTGGACGGCACCGTTCGGCTCGTCGCTGCTGATGAGCCTGGTCCTTGCCCCGCCGGTGCCGGCGGCGAGATGGGGGTGGCTGCCGCTGCTCACCGGACTCGCGGTGAGTGATGCGCTGCTCGAGGAGTCTGGGCTGGAGGTGGTGCTCAAGTGGCCCAACGACCTGCTCGTTGTCGACCCGTCCGGTGCGCGCAAGCTCGGCGGTATCCTCGCCGAACGCACCCCATCGGCGCACGCGATTCTGGGGGTGGGCCTCAACGTTGATCAGTCGCCCGACGAACTGCCCGGCCCAGGTGGTGTGTCGCTTCTGATGGTCGGGGCGCGGGTGTCGCGCGAACGGCTTCTCGCCGCGGTCGTCTCTTCGCTGGTGCGAAGGGTCGACGCGTGGGCGGTGGTGAGTGGCGATCCTGTCTCGTCCGGTCTGGCCGACGAGTATTCCCGGCGCTGCGTCACGCTCGGCCTTGAGGTCGACGTCAGCCTGCCCCACGACGGCACGGTGCGGGGTAGGGCAAGTGCCGTCAGCGTCGATGGTGCGCTCGTGCTCGACACGGCCGAGGGGTCGCGCATCGTGTCAGCCGGTGACATCGTGCACGTGCGCCCCACCACGTGAGACGCACGGGAGTCGTCGCCTGGGCGCTGCCCCTCGTGCTGCTGGTCGGCATGGTGGTGCTCACCGCGCTGCAACTCAACTCGTCGTCTGTCGTGCTGCTGGGAAGCCAGCCGAAGTCCGACTCCAACCTTGTCTGGGGTACTCCGCGCGAGATTCGCTGGGACGAGTACATGATCTCGACTCCCATCGCGGTTGGAGCCGTGGCCAAGGGGCTGCCCACGCACACGTGGATCGGGCTCAACGACATCGATCTTGAAGCCACGAGCCTGGCCCCGATGCGCAGTTGGGTCACGGCCTTCAAGCCCCAGATGTGGGGGCTGATGGTGGCCGACCCCCGCCGTGAAGGCTCGGTCGAGCGCGGCTTCGCCTGGCACTGGTGGCTCACGCTGGTGGCAGGAATTCTGGGCGTCTACGCCCTGCTGATGGCCATCAGGGCCCGTCCGCTGCTGGCGGGCACCCTGGCGCTCATGGTCGGGCTGGCCCCGCACATGGCGTGGTGGAGCGGGGTGCACGCGAGCGATTCCCTCGGCTTCGTGGCCGGCGCGGGCGCGGCGGCGGTGATGGGACTGCGCAGTGTGAGAGTCCGAGCGTCAGTGGCGTGGGGGCTGCTGGCCGCGTGGTTGCTGCTGGTCGGATGGTTCGCCCTCTACCCGCCTTGGCTGGTCTCGGTGGGCGTGGTGGTTGTGTTTGTGGTGGCGGGCGTCGCGTTCGACCGACGCGTGGGCTGGCGCCGGGTCACTCGCGTTCTGGCAGCAACCGCGCTGCCGGTGGTGGTCGTGGTGGGCGTGTGGCTGACGCAGAACTCCGCGGCAATCAGTGCGATTGGTGCGACCATCTACCCGGGGCAGCGCCGTTCGGTGGGCGGCGAGGGAAGCTGGTCTGACCTACTCAGCGCGCCGAGCAGTATCTTCCTGAGCTTTAACCCCGGGGCGCTGTCGCTCGGCCATGGCGCTGCCGGCAACCGCAACAACCTTTCAGAGGCGAGCTCGATGTGGGTGTCGGCGCCGGTGCTGGCGCTCTTGGTAGTGCTGCTCGCGCTCTCCATCGTGCGTCGTGCGCGAGCGCGACGGCGGGGAGATGGGGTCGTCGCGCCCTCGACCCCCAAGCCTGACAACGAGCGCTGGCGGATGACCGCGGCAGGAGGCGTCGCTGCGATGGCGGTGCTGCTGGCCTGGGCGATGCTTCCGCTGCCCGCCGCACTCGGTTTAGGGGTGATGACCCGGGTTCCAGGCTTCCGTACCTACCTGGCGGTGGGGCTCGCCTTCGCGATGCTGCTGCACGTGATGGTCGGCAGGGTGCGACTCCCCCGTCGGGTGCTGTGGCCGGTCGCCCTCGGCACGGTGGTGGCCTCGGGGCTGGTCACCGCTGTCTCGACGCGCGACCTCATGCTTCGGACCTCGGTGGGACTCGCTATGTCCGTAGTGGTGGCGGTGGTGTTCGCCTGCCTCGTGCTCACTCTGCTGTTCGGGGGGCGTGTCGCCCAGCGAGTGGGTGCGGGGGCGCTCATCGCGCTGACCCTGGTGTCGTACGCCGTGGTGGTGCCGCTGTACCGCGGCCTCGGGCCGATCACGTCGACCCCGCTGGCCCGCTACCTGGCCGCAGCGGCCACCGCCGAGGGTCCGACTCGATGGGTGACCCTCGACCCCTCGGCTCAGCCCGTGCTCGCTGCCTCTCCCCAGTACGCGATTTCGGGGATGACGCTCTACCCCGACCGCGCCCTCTGGAACCGGCTGGCGCCCGGCCAAGACTCGGTCTGGAACAACTACAACGAGTACCTCTGGGCGCAGGACCCCAGTCTCGACGCGGCCTTCGTGGTGCCGCTCGGGCTGCGCGGGTCGGCTGAGATGAATGTCAGCCTCTGCAGCCCCGAGGTGGAATTTCTCGACATCAACTACGTCATCACCTCCAAGCGCTGGCCGGCCGCCCTGCCCTGCTTCAGCAGGGTGGGAGCGATCGACGACCTTGGCACAACGCTCACGATCTGGCGTCGCACGCCTCGGGGTGGCGCCACACCTACTGCCGCGGCTCCGTGACCTCTAGCCCCTGACGTGGCAGGATACGGGCGTGACCTATCCCGGAAAGTTGCTCGCCGATGGCGAGAATGTCGAGTTCGAGTTGCGGCCGCACTGGAGGGCCCTCCTCGTCCCCATCATCTGGCTACTGCTGATCGTGGTGGTGGGCGTCTTCCTGTTCTCGTCGTGGCGGTCGCTGGTAGGTGACAGTTTCGGCGGCCCGGCTGGCCAGTGGATCATCGCCGGCGTCGCGCTGGTGCTCTTCATCATCTTCGCCGCGCGGCCGTTCGCCTACTGGTTCACCACCGATTACGTGTTCACCACCCGGCGCATCATCGTGCGCACCGGCCTCGTGGCCCGCAAGGGCCGCGACATGCCGCTGTCGAAGGTCAACAACGTGTCATTCGACATCTCGTTCTGGGGTCGGCTGCTGAACTACGGGGTACTCACGGTCGACTCGGCCAGTGACGAGGCCCTCGTCATCGCCGACGTGCCGGGTGTTGAGAACATCCAGCGTGAGGTGCAGCGCCTGCACGAGGACGACGACGTGCGCCGACGCCGTGGCTCCGGGTCAGGCGTGCTGCCCGACGACGGCTCCTGAGCCGCCACCCCATCTCCGCTAATCCATAAGAAAGCGTCACACCCACCCAGCCGGTTGTGACGCTTTCGTATGGATTAGCGGGGCAGGTTGCTAGGCCGAGGTGAGTTCGTCGGCCTCCGCCGAAACAACCTCGGGGAACACCCAGCGTCGGTATGACCAGAAGCGGAAGATGGTGCCGAGGCCGAGGCCGATGACGTTGGCGCTGACATTGTCGGCGAGTGGTGAGGT
>WLOZ01000328.1 GCA_009699025.1 Actinomycetota bacterium | reverse complement strand
TGGGCCGACCTCCTGGTGCTGGCGCGTCCCCTGGGTGGAATCCCGGCGGGGCTCGGTGCCCGCGACACGCTCCGACTGGAAATGGGCTATCCCCTGCACGGCCATGAACTCTCGCTCGACATCACCCCGGTGCAGGCCCGACTCGGATGGGCCGTGGGTTTTGACAAGCCCGCATTCGTGGGCCGCGAAGCGCTGTTGGCTGAGCGGGCCGCCGGCCCCACCAGGGTGCTGCGCGCACTTCGGGCCACCGGGCGTGGAATCCCGCGAGCCGGACTGACTGTCCTCCGAGACGGAGCGCCGGTGGGCGAGGTCACCAGTGGCACGTTCTCGCCCACGCTCAAGGAGGGCATCGCCCTGGCGCTGCTCAGCCCTGAGGTAGCCATTGGCTCGGCTGTCGTTGTCGACGTGCGCGGCCGTGCACTCGAGTGCGAAGTGGTTGCACCGCCGCTCGTGAGGGCGTCGACGCGCGACTAAACGAGCGCCAGCACCACGAGTGTGACCGTCATGGTCACCTCAACCGCGGCACCCAGAGTGTCGCCGGTAACTCCGCCGAGCCTCGCCACGCAGCGGCGGGTGACCAGAATTCCTGCGCCGAGCCCCAGCACAGCGGCCAGCGCCCACCCGGGCGCCGAGAAGGGGTCGCCAGCCGAGAAGCCTGCGGCCCAGAAGCCGGCAGCGGCAGCCATCGCCACCACCAGGGCTGAGACGCACCCGGCCGCCCAGGTCGGGACCGATCCCGCAACCGCCGCGCCGAGGCCCCCGGGCCGTGCGGCGGGGATGCCGCTCCGGCAGGCGAGCGGAAGCGCGGCGCGCGACACCACGAGCGCGACCGCCACCGCGAGGGGCGCGTAGCCCGGGAAATCGCGGCCAGAGATGACGATGGTGTTGAGGGCGGCGGTCTGCACCAGCACGGTGAGCACCAGCGTCGCCACCCCGAACGGCCCAATGTCGCTCTGGCGCATGATGGTCAGCGCGCCCTCACGCGGCTTCCCGCTTCCGAGGCCGTCGGCTGTGTCGGCGAGTCCGTCGAGGTGGAGGCCGCGCGTGAGCAGGGCGAGCAGGGCGATCACGAGCGCCGAAGCCAGCAGTGGACTGCGACCTGCGCCCCACACGAGCAGGGCCGCGGGCGCGGCCAGCAGGAGGCCCACGAGGGGTGCGGCGAGCATGGCGCCGCGAGCCGTTGATTGGGCAATCGCCGTCGTTGCCCCCACGGTGTCGGTGGCCCGAGGGGGAGAAACCCGCACGATGGTGAGCGTGCCCAGGGCCAACCTTGCCCAGTCGGGCATCACCGGGTCACGCCGGCTCTGACTCGGGCTCGGGCCCGGACTCGTCCGGCCCGGACTCGTCCGGCTCGGACACCGTCGCACGATCTGACACAGCCGCCTGCTCGAACGTCGCCATCTCGCGCAGCGTGTCGGCCGCCGCGCGCACGAGGGGTAGTGCGGTGAGGGCGCCGGTGCCCTCACCGAGTCGCATTCCCAGGTCCAGGAGCGGTACCAGCGACAGGTAGTTGAGCGCCGCGACAGCCGCAGGCTCGGTCGAGCGATGCGAGGCGAGCCACCACTCGCTCGCGCCGTAGGCCATGCGGTTCGCCACGAGCGCGCAGGTGCTGCTGATAATGCCGTCGAGCAGCACCGGAACCCGTCGCACCGAAGCCTCGAGAAGGAATCCGCTGATGGCGGCGAGGTCGGCACCCCCGACCGCCGCAAGCAGTCCGAGGGGGTCACCGACGTGCGGCCGCCCGCGCCGCATGCCATCACGCACCGCCGCGCACTTGCGCATCCACGTGGTGTCGTCGATACCCGTGCCCCGACCCACCACGAGGGACGGGTCGGTCTTGGTGATCAGTCCCACTAGTACGGCGGCGGGTGTGGTGTTGCCGATACCCATATCTCCGGCGATCAGCAGGTCGGCGCCCCCATCGATCTCCTCGTCGGCGATCGCAACCCCGGCCGAGAAGGCAGCCACCGCCTCCTCGCGCGTGAGTGCGTCCTCGCGGTCGAGCGACCCACTTCCTCGCCTCACCCGGTAGCGGGTCAGCGCGGCCATCGTGTCGGCAGGGAGTTCGTAGAACGAGGGATCGACATCCACTGAGATGTCGACCACGCGCACCGACGCTCCTGCCGCGCGGGCCAGTACGTTGACCGCCGCACCCCCCGCTAGGAAGTTGAGCACCATCTGGGCCGTGACCTCGGGCGGGTACGCCGAGGTGCCCGAGGTGCGGGCCACGCCATGGTCTCCCGCGAACACCACGACTCGCGCGTCGTTAGGGGTCGAGGGCGGGCACTGACCCTGTACGCCGCTCAGCCACACCGACACGTCTTCCAGTCGGCCCAGGGCCCCTGCGGGCTTGGTGAGCATCGCCTGTCGACTCGCTGCCTGCTTGCGGAATTCCTCATCTGGATCCGTCAGTCGGCCCATCAGGTCGGCGGGCGCGATCATGGCCCAGTCACGTGAGGTGCTCATGTCGGTCACAGGGGTCCTTCGGTTCGTAGTTCGCCCAGAATGATTGCACGTCCGGCCACCGTCAGGAGTACCTCGTCACACGCGTCGGCGACGCGCGAGTTCACCTCGCCGAGCAGATCGCGGAAGAGTCGCGCACCCGCATGAAGGGGCACGATTCCCGATCCGACCTCATTGGTCACCAGCACCACCCGGGCCGGGGTGGCCCGCAGTGCGGACACCAGGTCGGCGACCGAGGCGAGCATGATCGAACGCGCCGTGTCGGCGTCGTTCCACGCATCGGCGTCATCAATGACACGGGTGAGCCACAGGGTGAGGCAGTCGACCAGCACGGCGTCGCCCGCCTGTGCGCTGCGCACCACGCCGGCCACGTCAGCGGTTTCGACGGTCGACCACGCTGCGGGCCGACGTTCACGATGGCGTGCCACCCGGTCTGCCCACTCCGCATCATGTGGCAGGTCGGCGTGCGGAGGCCCCGATGTTGCCACGTAGGTGACACGCGGGGCGGCTGCCACGAGTCGCTCGGCCTCGCGGCTCTTACCCGACCGGGCTCCACCGGTCACCAGGGTTCGACGTGCGGGCGTCAGTGCCCCACCGGGCACAGGACGTGTCGCGCCCACGGTGATCACGTCGAGGTCGCGTCCTGGTCGCACGCCCCACGCGGCCAGCCTGCGCACGAGTTCGGGCTCGGGCGGATTGTGATGTGACAGGTGCACGGCCACCACCGTCGTGGAATCGCCGACCGCACCGGCATCGCGCAGTGCCGCGAGCAGCAGGGGAAGTGTCTGCAGGTCAAGGTGCGCGGTGCCGTGGTCGACCACGTCGCCGAACGTCTCCTCCACGAGCAGCAGGTCAAGCGGGGAAGCCGACGCGATGGAAGCCACGGTCGACGCAGGAAGGGGACCGGTGTCGGCGGCATGCAGCATTCGCGCGCCGTCGGGCGAGGTCACCTCCCACAGCACGGCTTCCGGCGCGGCGGTCGCCAGTTCCGACGAGCCCGAGGGAAATCCGTGTTCTCCGAGGCCGTGGTTCGCGAGGTGCGCTCGCGCGATATGTCCGGAGGGCAGCACCACCTCCCGGCCCACGACGCACTCGACCAGGCGCACGCTGCCGTCGGCCAGCCGGGCTGGGTCAACCCATGGCCGCACTCTGTCGAGAGCACTCACCGGGCCGTGCACCTCGATCGCCCCCATCGAGGCCGGTGCCCCACCACCCTGCGC
>WLOZ01000327.1 GCA_009699025.1 Actinomycetota bacterium | reverse complement strand
GGTGACGTCGTGGTGCTCGAGCCCTTCGACCCGCGCGACAGCATCGCGTCAGGCGTGTGGGCCACACTCGACGCCTCCCCGCTGGGCCCGCGGCTGATGCGCACCCTCGCCAGCGAGTCGGGGTGGCACGCGGCAGTTGAGTCTGCGCAGCTTCACCAACGCCCGATCAGGGCCCTGGTTGAAGGCCTCACGTCGATGCATCGCTTCGGACTCGGGGAAGCTGATGTCGCACGCCTGGTGGCCGACCCCCGCCTCACCGACAGCATCACGCTCGAGGGACTCGCGCTGCACCTTCCGCTCGTGCAACCCACCACCCCGCGCACCGGCTCGATGGCCATGCTGCGCGACTCCGGCAGCGGCATCGTCGAGAGTGGAACCGCCCGTGCTCGCGAGGTGATCGCGTGGTCGCGACTCTGGACCACCCTCGTGGCCACACACCTCGGCGCCCGCGCTCCCGACACCGCGGCCACCCTGTGGGTCAGCCACCTCGACGACGGCGAGCTCGCGTCGGTGCGCGCGGCGGTCCCCGACATCCCGGTGCGCGCTCGCATAGGAACACGACTGTGGCACGGCGACCGCGGCTCGCTGCAGGCTCGAGGAACAGTGTTGGAGATACACCGCACCTCCGCCCCCGTGGGGTACCGACAGCGGCGCCCACCCAAGGATGGTGCGGTCCTCGTGGTCAGCGGCGGCACGTGGCACGGCGTGGCCCTTGAGGCGCCGTCGTCGGTTCAGTCGATGCGGGCACGTGCCCACGCCGCGGGTTCGGGCGTACTCGAGGCATCCGGACGCGCACGTTCACCGTTCAGCCTGGGAAGCGAGTCGCTGTGGTTCGTGGAGCCCCCGCATGTTTCGGTGTCGATGCTGCGCGTGCCACGGGGGGTGGTGCTGCCCGTCATCGGCGACGAGCTCAATTGCGAGGTGCGCTACACCACGACTCGCGCCGACGTCACCTTCTGGAATTGACCGCCCTCGCGCACCACGTCTGACACCACGAGGCCCGCGAAGATCACGGTCAGCACCACGTGAATCACGATGGCGGCGGTGTAGGGAGCGTCGCCAATCGCACCCTCGGGCAGTTCGCCCTGACCGTAGCCCAGCAGGTGGCGCCAGATGGCCACGAAGTAGATGACCTCGCCCACCTGCCACAGGAGGAAAGCAGGCCAGCGCGGCCGGGCCAGCGCGGCGAGCGGCAGCAGCCACAACGCGTACTGAGGCGAGTAGACCTTGTTCACCAGAACGAATGCAGCGATCACAAGGAAGGCCAACTGAGCCACCGAGGCCGACGGCCGCAGCCACGCGAGCACGGCGACCAGGGCGCAGGCCACGAGGAAGGCCACGGTCGACATCGTGTTGACCGTGGCGGTCGCGGTGAAGCCATGGCCTAGGTTCGCCCAAGCCAGCCAGATCGATCCGAAGTCAACGCCTCGCTCCTGAGAGAAAGTGTAGAACTCCTTCCAGCCGTCGGGACTCAGCACCATCAGGGGCACGTTCGCCATGAGCCAGGCCCCCACGGTTGCGCCCGTTACTCGCGCGAGCGCTCGCCACTGCTGCTGGCGCGCGCACAGCACCACGATCGGGCCGAGTATGAACAGGGGGTAGAGCTTGGCCGACGCCCCCAGCCCGAGGAACACTCCCGCTAGCAGTGGAGCCTCGCGCGACCACGCCCACAGCGCGAGCGCGGTGAAAGCCACCGCGATCAGGTCCCAGTTGATGGCTCCGTCGAGCATCAGAACCGGTGCCACGGCCACCATCAGTGCGGCGCGAGGGCCCACGCGCTCAAGCTCACCTGACACATGCCGACCCGCAGACCGGATTCGCGCGCCCGGCTCGGTGAACCACATGGCCGTGGTGGTGACGAGCGCAAAGAACAGCAGCAGAACACAGGTGACGACGAAGTACGTCTGGCTGCGAACCACTGGGTCGCCTTCGACTCCGGTGAACCAGCCCGCCACCTGCATGACCGCACCGGTGAGCACCGGGTATTCGAGGAAGCGTCCATCAACCGACTCGAGGTACAGTCGCACGCCGTTCGAGAGTCCCCGCGCGAAGTACAGGGGAGCGATGTCGTTGTAGCAGAGGTTGCGGTACGCCTCACCGCACGCAACCTTCCACCAGGCACCGACGCTGAAGGTGGCGGTCGTGAGGAGCAGCACCAGCCAGAGCGCCGGGTGCTGCGCAACCTTGCGCGCAGCCTCCCCTTGCGGTTCTTCGCTCATGTCAGCACCGACTCGCGATGGCGGCCCGCGTCACGTCTCTCACGGTCGGGCGCGCCATCGAGCACTCCGCCTGCCGGATCGTCCTCGCCCCCCGCCCGCACGACGTCGGCCCGGGGCCGCAGCATCTCGCGCACCACGAAGCCCACCAGAACGAGCAGGGTGATGTCACGGATTCCGACCGTGACGTACCACCAGCCACGGGGCAGGCCCTTGTCGAAGTTCTCAAGCCCGCCGAGCAGCAGCATTCGGTTGATCGTGAGCACGACCTCGGCCGACTGCCACACCAGGAAGGTGCGCCAGCGCGGTCGCGCCAGCACTGCGAGTGGAGTGAGCCAGAGGGCGTCCTGCGGGCTGAAGACCTTGCCGAACACCAGGAACAGCGCCAGCAGCACGAACATCACCTGCGGTACCCGAGGTCGGCGCGGCGCCTTCAGCACCAGAACGGCCACCGCGAGCGTGAGGACCAACAGCACGGCTCCCACGCGCATGTTGCTAACCTCGCCCCGGCTATCCCACCCGGTCGCGTCGCCGAGCGCCAACCACAGCGAGTCCCAGTCGGGGCCACGCGAGATGTTGACGCGCCAGAACTCCAGAAAGCCGTCGGGGGAGCGCAGCATCACGGGCACCGAGACTGCGGCCCACGCAGCGACGGTCGCGCCCGCAATCACGAGCCAGTCACGCAGGCGGCCCGCCCTCCAGCACAGCATGACCAGCACGAGCAGCATGAGCAGCGGCCAGAACTTCGTAGCCGTCGCCAGCCCGAGCCACACTCCGGCCCACGCCGGCGCCGAGCGACTCCAGGCCACCATGGCCAGTCCGAGAAGCGCCAGCGCCACGAGGTCCCAGTTGGTGAAGGCCTGCAGGATCAGCACTGGCGAGAGGGCAACCATCAGGGCATCCCACGGACGACGCCTGCTCGCGAGCAGAGCGGTGGTGACCACGGCGACGATCGCGAACACTGCGAGCAGCACCACGGTGATGTCGAAGTAGGTCGAGGCACTGGCGTCGGACGGGAATGCCCGGGCGAGCACCGCGGCAACCTCCATCACCGCCGCGGTGAGAGGCGGGTACGGGACGAAGAAGTCGAACAGCGGAACCTGTCCCTTATCGAGTCCGTAGGCACTCCATGAGGCAACGACGTCGGTGTAGCAGACGTGACTGAAGGCGAACTGGTCCTTCCACCGGCTGACGTCGCGGCACGGCAACTTCTGCAGGTAACCGACGACCAGCGATCCACCCAGAACGACAAGGATCACCCTCAGCGGGGTCCACCACCCCCATGCATCGCGCTGGTGGCTGCCCGTACTTCCGCCGAGGCCCTCGGCCGCACCGATGAGCAGCGGGTCGTCGAGGGTGGGATGAACGATGTCGTCGGACACCCGCCCATCATGGCCGATTGGCTAGGTCGCTGCCGCAGCACCCGGCTAGGGCGAGCCGCTCGGCGACGGGAGTGGTTCGGTCGGTG
>WLOZ01000326.1 GCA_009699025.1 Actinomycetota bacterium | reverse complement strand
CGTGCCGTTGAGGTTGAACACCGACACCGTGCCCGTCGAGTAATTGGTCACCCACATGTGGGCGCCGTCGAAACCGATCCCGGCCGGACCAGTGCCCGCCCCCGTGGCGAAGGTGCCGGGCTTGGTGGGGTCCTTATCCCACCGCAGCGTGGCCAACTGCTGGGGCGTGATCTTCAGCCCCGACTTCACCTGGCCCAACGTCTGCCCGCCCAGCTTCGAGGCGTTCGCCGCCGTCGCCTTACTACGCAGGAACGCGCCGGAGTGCAGGCCATCGAGCAGGTCGGCGTTCAGCTTCGGCACCAGCACACTCGAGTTCACCGCCAGCGGGGCCCGCCCCGACTTCGCCTTCAGCGACAGCGGAGTACCCGCCGTGTTCGACAGGATCGTCGTCGCGGTCGCGGTGTTGGACCTACCCAGAATGAACGTGCCACCCGTGGCCGCGATCGCCGAACCCGACATCGCCACCACCAGCGCCACCACCGACACCCCTAGCGCACCGCGCCCAAGGCCACGATGACGACGGCCACACTCGCACGTTGAACCCATGATCACTCCTCGGTAGGTCGCCCCTCGCACGGTGGCGTCATTGACGACATTGTCACGTACCGTGGGGCGCCGCAGCGCGATAGGTACGGGCTTGGGTGCCCCCGATGCGAATGGGTGCGGCTACAGAAACCCGCGGTCGGCCAGGAACTGCCTCGCGACCTCGGCCGGATCCTTGCGGTCGATGTCGACCTGCTTGTTCAACGACACCAGTAGATCGGTGGTCAGCGCCGCGCTCACGGCATCGAGAATCTCGCGCACCTTAGGTGTAGCGATGCCTGAATTCACCAGCGGCACGAGGTTATCTACGGTCTGCAGGCGCTTGTCGTCGTCGAGCACCACGAGCCCTTGCTCTCCGAGTCCACCGTCGGATGAGAAAACGAGCCCAAGATCGGTCTTGCCCTGGGTCAACGACTGCTTGGTTAGCGGGCCTCCGGCGTCGAGCGGAACAAACTGCGCCAGCTTCATGCCGTACACGCTCACCAAGCCTGGCTGACAGAAGGGGCGCGTGGGGCACTCGGGCGGTCCGCCCAGTACCAGCGGGTTCTGCTGCGAATACGCCGCGAGGTCGGACACCGTCTTCAAACCGTGAGCCTGAGCGAAGGCCGCAGTGACAGCGAACGCATTCTGATCAGCGGCAGGTGAGGGCGTGAAGGCCGTGAGTCCACGAGGTGTGGCCAGCGTGGCCAAGGCCTGACTCGTTGCCGTGACGTCACCCGACGCCACTGCGGCAGCGTCCGGCCCGTTCACCTTCTTATTGAGAAATTCGGTGACGGTGCCCAGATACTCGGGGACTATGCCCACATCGCCGTCTTCCAGCGCGGGCTCAACAACCTCACGACTCGATAGCTCCTGCACCTGCGCGTCGATTCCCTTGGCCTCCAGTGCCTGCGCGTACAGCTCGGCCATGATCTTTGACTCGCCAAAACTGTAGGCGGCAATCACCATCGGGCCGTCGAGCGAAGCACCCGAACTCGGTCCGCGCATCGACGCCAGAGCGCTAGGTGCCACCATCAGCCCGAAGACGATCAGCAGGCCAACGCCGATGCCAACAGCCTGCGAGGCTTCGCGCACGCGAAGCGCCGGCAGGGTGGCCAACACCTGTCCGCGGCGCAGCACCAGGTCTGTCACCACGGCCAGCAGCGCGGTAAGCAGCGCGCCGGCAATGATGAGCACCGCGTCTTGCCTGGCGAACCCGTCGACCACGTAGCGACCCAGCCCACCGCCACCCACCAGTGCGGCCAGCGATGCGGTGGCCACCACCTGCACCGTCGCGCTACGGATTCCCGAGGCGAGATGCGGCGTTGCGTAGGGCATTTCAACCTGGCGAAGTATCTGGCCACCGGTGAACCCCATGCCGCGCGCCGCGTCGACCACGTCGGCGTCGGCGGAGCGAATGCCGTCGTAGCTCGCGACCAGAATCGGTGGAATGGCAAACAGGGCGAGCGCAATGATTGCCGCGAGGTCGCCCACGCCCACCGGAGCCCACGACGCAAGAATCACCAGCACCGCAAAGGTGGGTATGGCGCGGCCAACATTGCCGAGGTTGAGAATGAGTCCGGGCTTGTGTGCCGAGTGACCCAGCCACACACCCAGCGGAACGGCGATCACGATCGCAATCACCATCGCGAAGAACGACATCACCAGGTGCTGGGCCAACCTCACGGGGATGCCGTTGGGGCCGGTCCAGTTGGCGGCATCGGTGAACCACGCCAGCAATTGACCTATCACGATGCGGCCCTACTCCACGGAGTCAGTCCGCTCTCGAGCCAGCGCAGCGCGAAGTCAAGAATCAGCGCCAGTGCCACGCACGCGATCGTGGCCGTGAAGATTTTCGCGTGGTAGAAGTTCTCGTTGAGGCCGCCCAAAATCAGCGTTCCGAATCCACCGTGACCCACCAACGCCCCCACGGTGACGAGCCCCACGGTAGACACCGTCGCTACCCGCAGCCCCGACAGGATGGCCGGCAGGGCAAGGGGAAACTCCACCGATCGCATGATCTCGCGATCAGACATTCCCATGCCGCGCGCCGCATCGACCACATCGGCCGCAACGCCGTCGAAGCCCAGTAGCGCGCCGCGCAGCAAAATCAGCAGCGCGTAGAGGGCCAGCGCAACGATCACCGTGAGGCTCGTCAGCCCGAACAGCGGCCACAGGGCGCTGATCAGGGCCAGCGAGGGAATGGTGTACAAAATTGCCGAGCCGCTGAGCAGGCTCGGCGCCCACGGCGCATGACGCCGCGCGACCCAGGTGAGTGGAATGGCCAGCACGATTCCGAGCGCCAGCGACGCCACGGTGATGTACAGATGTTCAAGGCCGGCGGCCACCAGCACGGCCCAGTTGTTCTGCACGTACGACCAGCTCAGCCAGGGATTGTCTGACTCCATCGATCAGGCAGCTTCTGCCGGGCGCCGCAGGTGACGGTGCACGGCGTCCATGGTGAGCGCACCAACCACCTCACCGTTCTCCATCACCGACACCGAGCCCGATGGCTCGGCCAGCACGCACGAGAGCCCCACTCGCAGGCTGTCACCCACGTGCAACTGGGGCGACGACGTAGCCGTTTGTGGTGCGGGTGCATCCAACAGGCTCCGCTCAATGGGGGTGCGAACAAGCCCACGCAGTACCCGATCGCTGCCCACAAAGTCGGCGACAAAGTCGGTGGCTGGCCTCGCGAGAAGTTCGGCGGGTGCTGCGTACTGCTCGAGCACACCGCCGGCCCGCATCACCGCGATGCGGTCGCCGAGGCGAACGGCTTCGTCAATGTCGTGCGTAACCATCATGACCGTGGTGCCAAGCGACTTCACCAGAGTGTGGAAGTGCCCCTGAAGCTGCGCTCGAGCCACCGGGTCGACCGCGCCAAAGGGCTCATCCATGAGAAGCACGGGCGGGTCTGCCGCGAGTGCGCGAGCGACTCCTACGCGCTGGCGCTGACCGCCCGAGAGCTGGCTCGGGTATCGGTCACCGAACTGATGCGGGTCGAGGCCCACCATGTCCAACATCTCGTCGGCCCTGGCGGCGATGCGCGCTTCATCCCACTTGAGCAGGCGGCACACCGTTCCGACATTCGTGCGCACTGACTGATGAGGGAACAGGCCCACCTGTTGAATGACGTACCCGATGCCGCGGCGCAGATCGACGGGGTCTTCGGTCGCGATG
>WLOZ01000325.1 GCA_009699025.1 Actinomycetota bacterium | reverse complement strand
CTGCTCACCGCCCGAGTGCAAGCCGGGCAACCCGGCATCAGCACCACCCTCACGCTCTACGCCACAGCGGCAGTGATTCTGGGAGGCACGTCGATCCTCGGCGGCCAGGGATCGATGCTGCGAACATTCTTCGGCGTTCTGCTCATCGCCATCGTGCAGAACGGCCTCGACATCCTCGGAGTCGCGTACTCCCTCCAGCAGGTCGCGGTAGGAGCAGTGTTTATCCTCGCCGCCTGTTCGGAGGCTCTGCGCCGACGACGATAACCCCAGATTTCCTCGCGCAACCGGCGCGGGGATGCACCACCCCTCATGGATCGACAGAGGAGAACTCGTGTATCTAAGTAGACGAAAGACGGCGGTCCTCTCCGTGGTAGCCGCAGCTGGCCTCCTGACGGCCTGTGGCTCATCCGGGGGCGGTGCCAGCACCACCTCGGCAGCCGCATCCAGCAGCGCCCCGGCGAGCAGCAGCGCCCCGGCGAGCAGCAGTGCCCCGGCAGCATGTGATGCCACCATTGGTGTCAGTTTCTACACCGAGCGCATCCCGATCTACGCAACCATGCACGAGGGTGTGCAGGCGGCTGCGGACAAGGCCGGAGTCAAGGTCACGTTCGCCGACGCCAACGGCGCCGCCGAGACGCAGACCAACCAGATCAACAACTTCGTTACGCAGGGCGTCAAGGCGATCATTGCCTCGCCGGTCGACGCCACTGCCATGGTGCCCGCCTACAAGGCGGCTCGTGACGCTGGAGTCAAGATGATCTCGGCTGGAAACAAGGTTGCCGACGCTGACGAGGACGCTTTCGTGGGTGCCGACCTAGTCGCCTACGCCGAGCAGACCATGGAGAAGCTGATTGAGGGCATCGGAGGCAAGGGCGACATCATCATCGTCTCGGGTCCCCCGCAGATCTCGTTCGTCCAGCTGCAGCAGATGGGCTGGGATGCTGCGCTCGCGAAGCACCCTGACGTGAAGGTCGTTGCCACCGGTGTCGACGAGGATCTCTCGACGGCTAAGGCTATCGACGTGACCACCTCGCTGCTCACCAAGAACCCGAACGTCAAGGGCATCATGAGCAGCACCGACAACATCGGTGTCGGCGTCGTCAAGGCAATCGAGGGTGCCGGTCTTGACACATCCAAGATCTACACCGCCGGCTGGGACGCTCAGGCCGACGCTGTGGAGCTGGTAAAGCAGGGCAAGTACACCCTGACCCTGTCGTACCTGGCCTACACGTGGGGCGAGGTGGCCTTCGCCACTGCGCTCGACGCGGCCTGCGGCAAGATGCCGGTTTCGCACTACGTGTTGACGCCCGGCTTGTTCATCGACGCCGCGAACGCAGCGACGCTGACGCCCGACCAGATCAGCGGCAAGGACCCGAGCGCCATTCCGGCGTCCTAGCTCACCGATAGTTGTTGAGGTCGGGGCGCGCGTTCATGCGTGCGCCCCGACCTCAACCCTTTCTCGAAGGAGTGTGCTGACGTGGACATGTCTGACAGGGACGGAGACACGGGGTCGGCCAACTTCGACTTCGATACCATTCCGGCCTACCGGCCAGGATCTCCACCCCAGTACCTCGGCTACCACGACGAGGTCGACTTCCTCGACGAGATCGAGGCGGTGTGGGGCCAGCGGTGGGGAGCCCAGGGCATCGGCCGGCTCCGCGAAGTGGCCATGAGCCCCCCGACGGAGGTCGAGGTGCTTCCCGAGTACGACAAGGACCGCTCGTTCTTTCTCTACGGCGGTAACCTTCCCAACCTTGAGTTGATGCAGGAGCAGCACGCGGGCCTGATGGCTGCCTACCGGGCGCTCGACATCGACGTTCGTGTATTCGAGTATCCCGAGTCGCCTCGGTCGGCCTACGGCCCGCTGAAGCGCGCGGTGTCGGCGGCGGCCGGCTTCGTCATCAATGGGGGAGCGATCATCGCGCGGGAGGGTGCACCGTACTGGCGCGGCCGCTCGCGCTACATCTCCCAGTACCTGCAGTCGATTAACTGCCCCATTCTTTACACCGTGCACGGACGTGGGGTGTGCGAGGGCGGCGCCTTCACCCGTATGTCAGACGACTTCATCGTGGCGATGCTGAGCCAGGACTGCAATGCCGACGGGCTCGAGCAGGTGCGACCAATTCTTGAGCGGGCCGGCTACCAGGTGTGGGCCGCGCGCTCCCCGGGCCCGCTGCACGGCTACCACCCCGAGATCTTCGGCTGGATGCACGCCGACATGTGGATCGCACCCCTCGGCCCGAAGCTCGCGCTGGTGTACCCGCCCTGGTGCGACTTCGAGACTCTGCGCCACCTGCACTCCATCGGCTACACGCTGATCGAGGCCGATCGAGGTGAGCAGGAGTCGCTCGCGCCGGTGAACATGATCACGGTCGAGCCGGGGCTGGTCATCATGCCCAGCGGCGCGCCTCGCACCAAGCGACTCGTGCAGGAGCAGGGGATTGAGGTGATCGAGGTTCCGTACGATGAGGTCATTAAGTACGGCGGCGGAATCCGCTGCACCACGATGCAACTGGTGCGCGACGCCGGACCGCGCACGTTCGACTGACCACACGACTTCGATCGAGAGGCTGACATGCCGCAGCGCAGCGTGGTGGTGACCGGCGGTGCCTCGGGCATTGGGCTCGCTATCACCGCGGCCTTCGTGGCGGCGGGTGACCATGTGGTGAGCCTCGACCGTAGCCAGTCGGCGGCGGCCCAGCGCTCGGTGGTGGGCGATGTGAGGGTGCCCGACGATCACCGACGTGCTGTTGACGCGGCCTGCGAGGTGCTCGGTGGTGTCGACGTGCTCATCGCCAATGCCGGAATCCACGACGGTGGTGCTGACCTCTCTCGCGACCCCGACGACCTCGCGGCGGTCATGCGCTCGGTCTTCGACGTCGACGTTGTGGGGTACGTTCTCGCCATTCAGGCGGCGTCAGAGTCGCTGCGCGAGCGTCGCGGCTCCATCGTGATGACCTTGTCAGACGCGGCCTTTCTCGCAGGGCAAACCGGCGCTGGCATCGCCTACACCGCCGCCAAGCACGCCGGACTCGGTGTTCTGGGCTGGACCGCTCGGGCGTTGGCTCCGGAGGTTCGGGTCAACGCGGTGGCGCCCGGTGGCGTCATCACCTCACTCGAGGCTGTCGCGGCCGACGGCACGGGCCGCCCGCTCTTCGACGACGCCGATGCCAAGCGCGACCTCATCAGGTCGAGGAATGCGCTGGGCACGGTGATGGAGCCGGCGGAACTCGCCGAGCTCTATCTGTGGCTGGCATCGCCTGCGGCACGGACCCTCACCGGAGAGGTGCTGCGCCCCGACGGCGGGCTGAGCCTGCGATGACCGGCCAGCGCGTGGCGCTCGTGACCGGAGCCACCTCGGGTATCGGGGCCGCCTTCGCGGCCGAGCTGGCGCGCAGGGGCTGGAGCATCATTCTGGTAGCCCGCGACCCCGATCGGCTGTCCTCCACTACTGCGGCGCTCCCGGGCGGCGAGCACTCCTCGTTCGTGGCTGACCTGTCGACCGACGAAGGCATGAGTCTCGTCTGCGAACGACTCGCCAGTGATATCGACCCCGTCGAACTGCTGGTTCATGCGGCCGGAATGGGAACCACCGCGCCCTTCCCTGAGGCGCCGCTCGCAGAGGAGGAGGCAATGCTGCGGCTGAACGTACTGTCGGCGCTGCGCCTGAGCCACGCGGCCGCTCATGCCATGCGCGCGCGTGGCACG
>WLOZ01000324.1 GCA_009699025.1 Actinomycetota bacterium | reverse complement strand
TCGGCAGCAGAGTCGGCGAGGTCGGCGGGGATCTCCTCGATCGTGTAGTCCTCGCCCTTCTGGGTCTCTCCGCGCCATACGAGCGCCATCATGGTGAGCAGATCGACCACACCGATGAAGTCGCCCTCGGAGCCAATGGGGATCTGCAGCACGAGCGGAGTCGCGTTGAGGCGGCTGACGATCATGTCGACGCACATGTAGAAGTCGGCGCCGGTGCGGTCGAGCTTGTTGACGAAGCAGATGCGCGGCACGTTGTACCGGTCAGCCTGGCGCCACACCGTCTCGCTCTGCGGCTCAACCCCCGCCACCCCATCGAACACGGCGACAGCGCCATCGAGCACCCGCAGCGACCGCTCGACCTCGACCGTGAAGTCGACGTGGCCGGGCGTGTCGATGATGTTGATGTTGTGGCCCTTCCACTCACAGGTGGTGGCCGCGGAGGTGATGGTGATACCGCGCTCCTGCTCCTGCTCCATCCAGTCCATGGTGGCTGCGCCGTCGTGAACTTCACCGATCTTGTAGTTCATGCCGGTGTAGAACAGGATCCGCTCAGTGGTCGTGGTTTTGCCCGCGTCGATGTGCGCCATGATCCCGATGTTGCGGGTCTTGGCGAGGTCGAGAGACGTGGCGGTCGACACGAGTTTCTCCTGGAGCTAGGTGGTGCGTGGACGAGAGAGTGGAGCGAGTTACCAGCGGTAGTGCGCGAAGGCCTTGTTCGACTCGGCCATCTTGTGCGTGTCCTCACGCTTCTTGACGCTGGCGCCAAGTCCGTTCGAGGCGTCGAGAATCTCGTTCATGAGGCGCTCGGTCATGGTCTTCTCACGACGGGCGCGGGAGTACTGAATCAGCCAACGGAGCGCCAGGGTGGTGCTGCGTCCGGCGCGGACCTCGACGGGCACCTGGTAGGTGGCACCGCCGACTCGGCGGGAGCGAACCTCGAGGGCCGGCTTCACGTTGTCGAGAGCACGCTTGAGCGTGACGACGGGGTCGGCACCCGACTTGTCGCGACACCCTTCGAGTGCGCCGTACACGATCATCTCGGCGGTCGACTTCTTGCCGTCGAGCAGCACCTTGTTAACCAGCTGGGTGACCAGGGTCGATCCGTAGACCGGATCGGAGACGATGGGGCGCTTGGGGGCCGGACCCTTGCGTGGCATTAGCTCTTCTCCTTCTTGGCGCCGTAGCGGCTGCGAGCCTGCTTGCGGCCCTTGACGCCCTGCGTGTCGAGGGCGCCGCGGATGATCTTGTAGCGGACACCGGGGAGGTCCTTCACCCGACCGCCGCGCACGAGCACGATCGAGTGCTCCTGCAGGTTGTGGCCCACGCCCGGAATGTAGGCGGTGACCTCGACGGCGGAGGTGAGGCGCACACGGGCGACCTTGCGCAGGGCCGAGTTCGGCTTCTTGGGCGTGGTCGTGTACACGCGTGTGCACACCCCGCGGCGCTGAGGGCTTCCCTTGAGCGCGGGCGTGGTGTTCTTCGCCACCTTGTCCTGTCGACCCTTGCGGACCAACTGCTGAATCGTGGGCAACGTTGCCTCTTTCGTGAGGTCGAGCGCGGTTCATGACGGTGAAGCAGGCCGGGCGATCGTGCCGTTCCTCCCGACCCACGCGGTCGGGAGTGTCGCGCGCGAGACACTCACGCGACATCCTGATCAGGGATGGGATCCGAGCGCCTAAGCGCGTGGTGCGCACCTTGAGGGGAAGAAGCGCACGTCGGTCGTGCCCAACACATCGGGCACGGGGGCCTACGTTACTCGTCTTCCGGTCGAAGAGTCAAAACGGGGTCCCGTTCGGATTCGGAGGGGTGTACACGAGCCACCCTTCCCTCCCACACGCTCACCCGCGCGCACCTGCCAGGGCCGCAGTACCAAGCACAGCCTGAGCACCCCAGTCACCCCGGTTCACGCGTCGATCTCACCACCATTCGGCCCGAATCTGGCCCGAATCTGGCCCGAATCTGGCCCGAATCTGGCCCACGAGAGGCCCGAAAGGGGCCCCACGGAGGCCGTGAGTAGTCGCCACGCGGCCCACACTCCGGCTTGGCCCGGCAAGCCCCGGCAGCCTCGCTCGGGCCTCCCCGCGGGCTGACACACTCTGCACCCGTGCAGCACAGAAGGGGAGCCGGTTTCCCGACTCCCCTCCCGATGGACCTGATGATGCCGGTGATTCCTAGCGGAAGCCGCCGATGTCGAACTCCTCGAGCGCCACGGCCTCTCCCGACCCCTGGCCGAAGCCCGAGTAGTCGAGGTCCTCGTAGCTCGACAGTGACGCGTACATCGCTGCCTTGGCCTCCTCGGTGGGCTCGACCCGGATGTTGCGGTAGCGGGGAAGACCCGTGCCGGCCGGGATGAGCTTGCCCAGGATGACGTTTTCCTTGAGGCCGAGCAGTGGGTCGCTCTTGGCGTGAATCGCGGCGTCGGTGAGCACGCGGGTGGTCTCCTGGAAGGAGGCCGCCGACAGCCACGACTCGGTCGCGAGCGACGCCTTGGTGATACCCATGAGCTCGGGACGACCCGACGCCGGAGTGCCACCCTCGGCAACCACGCGGCGGTTCTCGATCTCGAAGTTGCCGCGTGCCACCAACTCGCCCGGCAGGAACTCGGCGTCGCCACTCTCGATGATGGTGATGCGCTTGAGCATCTGGCGCACGATCACCTCGATGTGCTTATTGTGAATCGACACACCCTGCGAGCGGTACACGTCCTGCACCTCGTCGACGAGGTGCACCTGCGAGGCACGCTGACCGAGGATGCGGAGAATCTCCTTGGGGTCGACGGCGCCGACGATGAGCTTGGCACCCACCTCAACCTGCTGGCCATCCTCCACCAGGAGCCGCGAGCGCTTGGAGACCGGGTAGGCCTGCTCCTCGGTTCCGTCGTCGGGGACCACGATGATCTTGCGGACCTTCTCCGAATCGTCGATGCGCACCCGACCGGCACTCTGGCTGATGGGGGCCACACCCTTAGGGGTGCGCGCCTCAAACAGCTCGACCACGCGCGGGAGGCCGTGGGTGATGTCGTCACCCGCCATACCGCCGGTGTGGAAGGTACGCATGGTGAGCTGAGTTCCGGGCTCACCGATCGACTGGGCCGCAATGATGCCAACAGCCTCGCCGACGTCGACGATCTTGCCCGTGGCCATCGAGCGCCCGTAGCACATGGCGCAGGTGCCGACCTTGCTCTCGCAGGTGAGCACCGAGCGGATCTTCACTTCGGTGACTCCCCCTGCGACGAGGGCGTCGATGAGGGCGATGCTCACGAGGTCGCCGGCACGGCCGACGATCTCTCCCCCGACCCGCACGTCGTCGGACAGAACTCGTGCCGCGGCCGACGTCTCGACGTCGTCGTGGCGGCGCAGCGTGCCGTCGGCTCCGGCAACTCCGATGACCTCCATGAGGCCACGGTCGGTCTCGCAGTCCTCCTCGCGGATGATGACGTCCTGAGCGACATCGACCAGGCGCCGGGTGAGGTACCCGGAGTCGGCTGTGCGCAGGGCGGTGTCAGCCAGACCCTTGCGGGCACCGTGGGTCGAGATGAAGTACTCGAGCACCGACAGACCCTCGCGGAAGTTCGACTTGATCGGGCGGGGGATGATCTCGCCCTTCGGGTTCGACACCAGGCCACGCATACCGGCGAGCTGCCGGATCTGCATGAGGTTTCCGCGGGCGCCGGAGTCGGCCATCTGGAAGATGGGGTTGTCGCGGCTGAAGTTGCGC
>WLOZ01000323.1 GCA_009699025.1 Actinomycetota bacterium | reverse complement strand
TTTGCCTTCGCGGCCAACCTCGTGTTCATCCCGTCGGTGTCACTCTTCGTGGCTTACGGCACCTGGGGCGGGCGTTCCGCAGCGGCACAGCTGCCCAACACCGAGCAGATCATCATCGGCATCCCGGTGTCGTCGTACACGCTGATCGCATGGCACGCGGGGGCCGCGTTCGCACTCGCGGTCGCACTGTTCACGCAGTTCGTTTTGACTCGACGTGGTGTGCGGTCGGCGAGGGCTGTGGCCGCGCATCGGGTGCTGGGGCCGGTCATCCTGTGCACTCTGCTGCCGGCCTTCGTCGTGTTCGCCCTGTCACTGAGCCTGTGGGTGATCCGCACACCGTTCAACCGAGTGATGTTCACGGTGCTTCCCGTGATGATCATCTACGCGATCGTGAGGGCACTCATCGGGCTTCGCAGAGGAGATCGCGACCTGCACGCCGATTCGATGTTCCTGGCCTTCATGCTCCTTGAGGCCGCACCGATCTACCGAATCGTGATGTTCGTGATTGCACGCCTAGGAGGCCCATTACTAGCACCTAACGGTGAGCCGGTCGACGCGGGCGCGATGTTTCGCACCGTGATCGTGCTGGCCCTGTTGGCGCTCGGCTACTGGTCGTGCGGTCGGCTGCGCCGCAACCTGCTACCGCTCGTGATCATCGGCTCGGTGCTGCTCTGCTCGCTGGCCTTCCTGCCATGGTCGCTCGACGGTGCCCCGAGCTGATCCGCCTGAGCCGCCTGCGGCGGGCTGTGCCAGTCAGGGACGCAGATGCCCTGAGCCCGTGACCACAAAGGTCGTGCTGGTGAGTTCGGCGAGACCCATCGGACCTCGCGCGTGCAGCTTCTGGGTGGAGATGCCGATCTCGGCCCCAAATCCGAACTCACCGCCATCGGTGAAGCGCGTCGACGCGTTCACCATGACCGCAGCCGAGTCGACCCCCGCCACGAACCGCGCGGCTGACTGCTGGGACGAGGTCACGATTGCCTCGGTGTGCCCGCTCGACCAACGCCGAATGTGAAGCAGAGCCTCGTCAATGGAGTCGACCACGCCGGCGGCGATGTCGAGCGAGTAGTACTCAGCGGCCCAGTCGTCGTCGGTGACGGGCGTGAGGGTCACTCCCGACTCGCCCGCGAACGCCGCTACCGCAACGTCGGCGTGCACCGTGACGTCGTGCTCGGCGAGGGCGGCGAGGGCCTTCGGAAGAAACTCGGCCGCGATTGCCCGGTGCACGAGCAGCGTCTCTGCCGCGTTGCAGACGCTGACTCGCTGCGTCTTGGAGTTAAGCAGGATTGCGACGGCCATGTCGACGTCGGCTGACTCATCGACGTAGACGTGACAGTTGCCTACCCCTGTTTCGATCACCGGCACCGTCGAGCCTTCGACCACGCTGCGAATCAGCCCCGCCCCGCCGCGCGGAATCAGCACGTCGACGAGGCCGCGCGCCGTCATGAGGTGGGTGACCGACTCGTGCGTGTCGCCTGGCACGAGGATGATGGCGTCGTCGGTGATGCCGACCTCGCGCAGGGCCCCCCGCATGACGTCAACCAGCGCCTCATTGGTGGTGCGTGCCGATGACGAGCCTCGCAGCAGTGCCGCGTTGCCACTCTTGAGGCACAGCGCAGCGGCATCGACCGTGACGTTGGGCCGCGCCTCGTAGATCATGCCTACGACGCCGAGAGGGACTCGCACCTGACGCACCTCGAGCCCGTTGGGGAGGCGGTAGCCGCGCACCACGTCACCCACGGGATCCGGAAGCGCGGAAACGTCGCGCACGGCTTGAGCGATCGCCGCGATGCGCCCCGCATCGAGGGTGAGTCGGTCGACGATCGCAGGGTCGGTGTGGCTGGCCACGGCGCGCTCGACGTCGAGCACGTTGGCCGCGACAATCTCCGGGGTTGACGCCTCGAGCGCTGCCGCAATTGCTCGGAGCCCGAGGTCCTTGCGCTCGCGAGTCAGCAGGCGAAGCTCGGCCGCTGCCTCGCGAGAGCGTCTGGCCGCCCCCAGCACGGCGTCACGCTCGAGATCGCGTACCGCCTCGGAGCCCACTACGTCAGCGCTCATGGCGCTAGGGTACCGGGCCTGGTCAGACGCCGAGCACAACGAGGTCGTCGCGGTGTATAACCTCACGCTCGTATTCGCTGCCGAGCTCGCGCCCGAGGTCGCGCGTCGACCGACCCAGCAGCGCCGGCAGTTCAGCACTGTCGTAGTTGACCATTCCACGGGCCACCACGACGCCGCTGGGAGACACAATGTCGACGGGGTCACCGGACGTGAAGTCTCCCTCAACTGCGACGATGCCCGCGGGCAGCAGCGACGTTCCGCGCTCGACCACGGCCGCCACAGCCCCGTCGTCAATCATCAGGCGACCCCGCGGCTCGCTCGCGTAGGCGAGCCACAGCAGGCGCGTGCTGCGCCGCCTGCCCTGAGGGTGAAAGTAGGTGCCGACCGAGTTGCCCTCGAGCGCACGCACCACGTCGTTGGCGTGGCACAGCACCACTGGGATGCCATCACCGGTGGCGATGCGCGCCGCGTCGACCTTGGTCGCCATTCCACCGAGGCCCAGAGCGCTCCCGACCCCACCCACCTCGACGTCGGCAAGCTCGGACGCATTGTGGATCTCAGGAATGAACACGCTGCCCGCGCGCGCAGGCGGACCGTCGTACAGGCCGTCGATGTCGGACAGCAGCACGAGTGCCTCAGCACGCACGAGGTGCGCCACCAGTGCCGCGAGCCGGTCATTGTCGCCGAACCGAATCTCGGCGGTGGCCACAGTGTCGTTCTCATTGACCACCGGCACCACGCCCAGCTCGAGCAGCCGATTGAGGGTGCTCTGCGCGTTGCGGTAGTGCCCGCGCCGGGTGACATCCTCGGCCGTGAGAAGTACCTGGCCCACCGTGACCCCGTGTCGGGCAAACGACTGCGAGTACTGGGCCATCAGCTGCCCCTGACCAACGCTGGCAGCAGCCTGCTGGCTGGCTAGGTCGCTCGGGCGACTAGTCAGGCCGAGGAATGGGAGCCCCGCCGCGATAGCGCCGCTTGAGACGAGCACCACCTCGACTCCGGTCAATCGACGCACCGCGATGGCGTCGACGAGCATGCGCACCCGCGACTCGTCGAGCCCGCCCTCAGTCGACGTGAGCGACGACGAGCCCACCTTCACGACGATGCGCCTGGCACCGGACACGGCCAAGCGTTCGGCGCTCACTCGCCGTCCTCGATCCAGACGACCTCCACGCCGTCCTGGTCATCAGCGTCGCCAACCTCGCGGCCGACACCGCCGTCGAGGGTGACGTCGACCACGGTGTCACCAGCGCCCAGTGTGACGCCCGCACGGGCCGCGCGACGCTCGATGGTGGTGCGTCGGGGGGTGCGGTCGAGCCGGGAGTCCTCGCCGCGCCGGGTCATCAGAATCTCGGCGCCAGCCCGCACCGACGGGTCGAACTCGAACACCACGGCATTGTCATCGGTGCCGATCAGAACCTCGTCACCGCGCAGCGCGCCCGCAGCAGCCAGGGCGTCTTCGACGCCGAGGCGCGCGAGTCGGTCGGCCAGGTACCCCACCGCCTCGTCGTTCGAGAAGTCGGTCTGCCGCACCCAGCGCGCCGGTCGGTCGCCTCGCACTCGGAAGCGCTCGCCGTCGCGCTCAACGCTGAAGCCCGAGTCGTCGACGGCGATGGGACGGACAACCACCCGAGGGGCCACGATCGACGACTTGGCCTCACG
>WLOZ01000322.1 GCA_009699025.1 Actinomycetota bacterium | reverse complement strand
CGTGGTCACCGGCCTGAACGGCCCGACCGGGCTGGCCCTCAATAGTGCTGGAACCACCCTCTACATCGCAGACACGAATAACCATTCTGTTAAGACGGTCGATCTGACGACGACGCCCTACACCGTCACCTCTCTGCCCACAGCCTCCGAGGCCGAAAGAAACACGGGGGCAATCATTACCTCGACCCTGTACTACCCCAGAAGCCTCTCGGTCGACGCGACTGGAAATGTGTTTGTCACGGATGCCCGGGACAAGTGGTTGGGGTCGCAGCCAGAGCGAGACCCCCAGAAGTCGATCAAGAAACTGACGCCAGGAGGTACCGAGTGGAAGATTGTCGTGAACGTTTACAACATGAACCCCCAGTCCCTCGTCGTCGACAGTGCGGGCACCCTCCTCTACTACACCGATGAATCCTCCTCGACCGTCGTGAGAGCCAGTGTGCCCACTACTACTACGCCAAACAAGACCGGCACAACAATCGCCGGACTCCTGATCACGTCAGACTGGAAATACAGCGATAGGGACGGCCAGGGAAATGTGGCCCGGTTCTACTCCCCCACCGGAATCGCAATGAGCGCCGACGGCACAACCCTCTACGTCGCGAGCAACACGAGTTCTCGCATCGTCTACATCCGATGAGTGAGGCCGACGACTAGGCGCCGGAACGGTGGCTGAGGTGGGTTGGGTTGCCGGCCCACCACAGCACCGCAACCGGGAGGCCGAGTGGACATCCTTCATGGGCTGGATCTGCCGCTGCGCTGCGCTGACGGTGCGACGCGCGTCGGGGCCGACCTTCGTGGACGCGGCGGTGAGCGAATTAGGTCCGCGCGGCCGACCGGACCTACCCTTCCGAGATTCCCGCCTTCCATGGTCACCGATTGACCAAAGAATCCCGAGACGGTCACCGATTGACCAACGATGCCAAGAAGGGTTGCAGAAGGCACGGCACCATGAACTGATGAGTACGGCCGGACTGACTCCTACCTCGAGGTCTAGCCGGGCCAGGGTTTGAAGGCCGAGACCAGGGGCACGCGCTCGAGGCTCATGAGCCGGTCAAGCACGTTCGCTGGGACGGGCTCACCTCTCTCAAACGCCTGCAGGCCCTCTTCGAGGGTGTTCTCTCCCAAGCTGCGCACGCTGCTCGTCGACTGGGACCTACCACTCGACACAGACTCGCGTCCAGTTGGCGCCCGCTCATACCCGACGGCCATCTGCTTCGCGCGATACGCCTTGTTGAGGCGCTTCATCCCCCACTTCCCCCCGAGGTGGGTCAGGCCGACCGAGGCCAGGCTGGCGCCCACCGCAGCCGCGATAGACACGGCCTCGTCGGTCTGCTGGCTCTTGGCGGCGGCGTAGGCGGCGTAGCCGGCCCCCGCCGACGCCACCAGCGCGACGGCTAAACCGGGGATGCTGGCGTAGGGCAGGATGAACCGACCGGCACGAAACGCTCCCTTCGATGACAGGGCGAGACGCGCGTAGGCGAACCCGCCGGCGAGGGCGAGCAGGCCCCCGGCGGCGCTGGCTGCGCTGAGCAGGAGGGTCGTGGTGCTGTCCTCGGTCTCGCCGCCGCTGGGGTCGCTGGAGTTGACC
Source organism: Actinomycetota bacterium (assembly GCA_009699025.1). The sequence continues at coordinate 2,130 of WLOZ01000322.1, read as the reverse complement.
GGGTCACCATTGGTGTACGCGTAGGCGTTGTTCGCGCCGTCGAGCACCGGGTCGGGCGAGAGGAACTCCCCAAGCAGTGGCGCGTAGGCCCGGGCTGGCAGCAGGGTGATGCTGCTGGTGCCCGCTAGGGTCTCGCGCCGCTGGGCAGCCCGCCACGAGTAGGCGGGCGTGCTGGTGGCGGTGTCAGTGGCAATGGCCGCGAGGGGCTCACCGTAGGGGCCGAACCGTTCGGCCACGCGGGCGATGGCGGCAGTGCCGCCTCCGAGGGCCGGCACCGGCACCTGAACCAGCGCCGAGCCATCGGCCCCGGGGATCTCGAGCACCGCCTGCTGGCCCGCCTCCTGTGTCACCGTCGCGCCGCCGGGAAGGGCGTACTGCACCGACTCGGTGCCCGTCACCACGCCTCCGGCCACCGTGACCCGGAACGGCCCGGCGTAGCGGGTGGTGGTGGTGCCGGCGTCGCTCGCCGTGGTCTTGTCGAGCACCGAACCGGCGTACGCGTCGAGCGTGGTGGTGATTCGGTTGGCACCGCCCACGTCGGACTCGTCGACCACGGCGACCTGCCCGTCAACGCCCCACGTGAGCGCCAGCGGCCGATCTCCGCCGAGCGTGAGCATCCGGCCGAGCCCGTCGAAGGTGGCGGTGGCCGGGTCGCCACCCCCAGTGAGCAGCGGACTGGTGGTCGACGCCAGCCGGCCCTTCGCGTCGTGGCACACCACGTACGACGTGCCGTTGACCCGCCCGCCCGTGCGTAGTCCATCCTTGCCAGCACCGGCGTAGCCGGTCGGACACAACGCGTTCTGCGTCGCCGAGTAGGTGTAGCCGAACGTGGCACCAGCTGACGGGGCCTCGCCACCGGACATCGCGACCACCGCGGTCGCGAGACGGCCGGCGGAGTCGTACTGGTAGCCCCGCGACTCGGTGTAGGCGTTGGCCACGCTCGAGGTAACCCGCGCCGACTCCACGCGGCCGTAGCCCGACTGCGTGCGCGTCTCAACGACGGTTCCGAGCGCGGGGTCACCGGTACGCACAGAAACAGTGCCCAGCGCGCCGTTGGGGAGGTACGCGTACCCCGCGGACACGCCATCGGGGTACGTGACGCGGGCCACGCGTCCGCTGCCACCGTCGTAGGCAACCGACGCCGCGCGCACGCCGTTGACCGTGATGCTGTCGAGCCGCGCGTCGAGAGGTCGGTAGGAGTACGCCGTCGCCAGTGGCGACGCTCCGGACCCTGCCGGCGGAGTGATCGTCTGTGTCAGCACCCTGCCGAGCACGTCGAAGGTAGTGGTGGTCACCGCGCCCGCGGCGTCGGTCGACTCCACGACCCGGCCCTGCAGGTCGACCGTGGTGGTCGCGGAGACCTGCGAGTTCGGGCTCACCGGCGCAGCCGGGCCGTGCTCGACCGTCACCGAAGACACCAGCGGGTCGCCGCCCACCGCAGGGTCGGTGGTGACACGCTCGAGCAGGTTGTCGGCAGTGTCGAAGGCGCTGGTCGACTTGGTAGAGCCGTCGTCGAAGTACTCGCTGCAGATGGTCTGCGACGCGCCGTCGCCGCCCGTCACCTGCGCACGCACCCGGCCCGTGATGTCGCGCCAGGTGGTCAACGTCTCCCCGCTCGGGCGGGTGATCTGCCGCACCTGTCCGGACTCGCGCACCGTCGCGCCCCCGCAGACATCCGGCAGGGCAGCATCGACATCATCTGCCCAGTACGACGTCGACAACACCTTTCCGCCAGGCGTCGTGGTGGTCAGCTGGCGACCCCACGAACCGCCGCCGGCGGACGACGCCTCGTGCGCGATCGCGGTGGTCAGGCCGCCGGGCTCGACCACGCTCGTGGCCACGCCATTGGCGGGGTTCGCGTACGCATACCGGGTCTCGGAACCAGCAGCGGGACCGTCAGGGATGTCGTCGTTGCTCGTGGCGACGCTGGTGAGCCCGAACCCCGGGCGCACGTCATCGGCCGGCAGGGGAGCCAGCGGCTGCCCCACCGGTGCTGCGAGCACCTGGAACCAGCCCGCGGTGCCAGCACGGCGCACCTGCACCGACACTGCCTTCGGCCCGGTTGGCAGGCCGCTCACCACGCACGGATTCGACTCGGTGCACAGGTTGCCGCCCACCACGAGCTCGACG
>WLOZ01000321.1 GCA_009699025.1 Actinomycetota bacterium | reverse complement strand
GTTCATCCCGCCCGACGACCATGACGGTCGTGAGGGTGCTGTGCTGATCCTGTTCGGCGAGGGCGACCTCGGCCCCGACCTGCTGCTGATTGAGCGTGCGCACGACATGCGCTCGCACGCCGGGCAGCCGGCCTTTCCCGGGGGTGCCATCGATCCCGACGACGACGGACCGGTCGCTGCCGCCCTGCGTGAGGCGAATGAGGAGACCGGCCTCGATCCCAGTGGCATCGAGGTCATTGCTGCCCTGCCAGCGCTGTGGCTGCCTCCCTCGAACTTCGCGGTCACCCCAGTCGTCGGCTGGTGGCACACGCCGAGCCCGGTACGAGCAGCCGATCCGCGCGAGGTCGCCTCGGTGGAGCGGGTGTCGGTTGCCGAGCTCGTCGATCCGGCGAATCGAGTGACGGTGCGCCATCCTTCGGGATACATGGGTGCTGGGTTCGACGTTCGCGGCCTCCTGGTGTGGGGATTCACCGCTGGCCTCATCTCACGGCTGTTCGCCCTCGCGGGCTGGGAGCAGCCCTGGGACCGCGAGCGGGTGGTCGACCTCACGGTGGGCGTCGACTGATGAGAGTCCTCGACCTCGTGCTGCTGGCGCTCGTCGCGCTGTTCGCCTTTTCCGGCTGGCGCCAGGGACTCATTCGCGGGGCGCTCTCGATGGCCGGGTTCCTCGGTGGCGCGCTGCTCGCGGTGCTCGTCATTCCGCAGTTGCTGGGCAGTTGGGGCGCTCCGGTTCTCACCCGTGGAATCGTGTCGATCGGTGGCGTTCTGGCGCTCGCTATCGCGGGTCAGGCACTGGCCCGGTGGACAGCCAAGCACGTGCGCGACTCGTGGACGTGGCGCCCGGCGCAACTCGTCGACTCCGCCTGTGGGGCGGCCTTCTACGTGATCTCGCTCGCGGTGGTGATGTGGGTGGTGGCCTCGGCCCTGCTGCTGCTGCCCGAGAACTCGCTGAGCACCCAGGTGCGCGACTCGCGCATGGTGGCGGCGCTCGACTCCATGGTGCCGGGGCCGGCCCGCCACGCGGTGATCGGGCTGCAGACGATGCTCAGCGGGTCGGGGTTCCCCACGGTGTTCGAGGGCTTCATCGAGCCGCCGATGATTCCTGTTGACCCACCTGATCCGGCGGTCCTGGCCGACCCCGCGGTACGTCGAGCGTCGGGCTCGCTGGTGCTGGTCGACGGCATTGCCGACGCCTGCTCGGAGGAGATCACAGGCAGTGGGTTCGTGTTCGCGCCCAACCGGGTGATGACCAATGCCCATGTGGTGGCGGGTGTCACCGAGCCCCGGGTTCAGGTGCTGGGCACTGGGGCCTTCTACTCGGCCACGGTCGTGTACTACGACCCGGCCGTTGACGTCGCGGTGCTGGCGGTGCCCGACCTGGCGGCACCCGCCCTGCGGTTTGGTCCCGACGCGGTCAAGGGCACCAGCGCGGTGGTGGCCGGGTTCCCGGGGGGAGGGCCACTGACGGCCGAGCCTGCGCGTGTGCGAGGTCGGCTCAGCGCCCGTGGCGAGGACATCTACGGGACCGGCTCAGTGTTCCGCGACATCTACGCGGTGCGGGGCAGGGTGCTGCCGGGCAACTCGGGTGGTCCGCTGCTTTCTGATCGGGGCACCGTGTTCGGGGTGGTGTTCGCCGCCGCGGTGAACGATTCGGGCACGGGGTACGCGCTGACGGCCGATCAGGTGCAGGGGGCGGCCGACGCCGGACGTGGCGCAACGGCTCAGGTCCCCACAGGGTCGTGTGTCACCGCCGAATGAACGGTGGTCCACGCCGGCAACCTCTTCGCGCGGGTGGCGCGTGTCGGCCGCTCGCCTACACCGACGCGAGACGATTCAGGGCGGCGAGGAAGGCCCTGTTCGGGTGCGCGTTGGGAAGTGCCGCGCACACCTCGAGAAGGGCCTCGGCTGGCTCGATGCCCAGGTGTCGTGAGGCATACAGGGCGGCGACCGTGGGGGTGCGGCTGTGCGCCTGCACGCAGTGCAGCAGCACGGTGTGCCCCTCGGCACGCAGAGCCGCCACGGTGTCGGCTGCATCGGCGAGCACGTGGTCGAGGTGGGGGTTGGCGTCGGGTGCGTCGCTGTCGATGAGCCACACCTCCACATGGTTGCCACGGCTGACCGTGGAGGCGGGGACCTCGTCGGAGCCGAGCCGACACAACGACACCACGGCCGTAACCTCGGGCGGCAGATCGCGCACGCTGCTGACGCCACCGAGGATCACTGCGGCATCGTGTGGGTGCACCACGACCGTGCTGGTGTCGCCGTAGCTGGAGTAGTTGTGCCTAGGGGCTAGTGGCCAGCCCTGTGAGTCGGTCTGTCCGTGACGGGCAACGAGCAGTGCAAGCGCGGTGAGGTCGCGGGACCGAAGCCCTGGCCATCCCGCGACGACCCGCTGCCACGCGAGAGGAACTGCGGAGGCCCCCCACCGTGCGCCGAGGAGGCCGCCTGCGATCGCGGCCACCGTGTCGGTGTCGGCACCCGACCTCACCGCGGCCTCGAGCGCATGAGCGAAGTGCCGGGAGGGAGCGTCGGCCGGAACGGGTGTGCGGACGATCGCTGACCAGGCTGCCTGCAGCGCTGCGACGACCCAACCGTTATTGGCGATCTCGTGCGGCTCGACCTGCTCGGCCGCGTCGAGCCGTTGGGTCCAGACGGCAGCCCGGTCGGGTGCCAGCCGGGCCACCGCGAGTCGCAGCCCATCGAAGCTTCCGTGCTGCACCGCGTGCGCGATTGCGTGACACCACAGTGCGCAGGCTTCGCCCGCCTCAGGGTCGGCATGCGTGAGTGCACTGATCACCCGTGCGGCGTCGTCGAGTGCGTCGGGGTCGTCGAGGTAGGCGAGAGCCACGGGAGCCGTGCGCATGAGCGAGCCATTGCCCGCGGACCTACCCGTGCGGGCATGGTGCTGCGCTGCCGCTGCCACCGCCGTGGCGGCGGTAGGAGTCGGGCCGGCAGAGGTGAGCACGGCGCGGGTCTGGAGTCCGACATCGCTGGCGGTGGTGGCCCACCGCGCCCACTCGCGCACCACGCCGTCGAGAGACTGAGGTTCACGCAGGTCTGCGCCAAGTGCGGCCACCTGCGCGATGACGATGGCCATGGAGGTGTCGTCGGTCCACTCGCCGGGATTCCAGTTGAAGGGCCCGCCACCGGCCATCTCGACTGGCTCGCCGTTGACGCGGGCAGGCGCAAACTCGTAACCGGCGCCGAGAGCGTCGCCGCAGGCGGTGCCTAGCAGCACGCCTGCCGCCCGATCGGCGTTCAGCGAACGGGTGTTGGACTTCGTATCGGTCATGTTTCCCCCTTGCCGGTCACGTTATCCACTGGGTGTGACACTGGGCGATGATGGAACGGTGAGCGAAGCAGCCGAGTCGTGGGCCTCGTCACCGGCTACGCGCAACGTCATGCGAGCCAATGTCTCCCGCGACACTCGACCCGAACTGCGGCTTCGTCGGGCGCTGCACGCGCTGGGCCTGCGCTACCGGGTGCACTGGTCACTTCCGTTCGACCGGCGCCGGCGCGCGGACCTGGCCTTCACTCGCGCGAAGGTCGCTGTGTTCGTCGACGGCTGCTTCTGGCACGGCTGCCCCGAGCACTACGTGCCACCCTCGTCGAACATCACGTACTGGCGGGCCAAGGTCGAGGGCAACCGCGCTCGCGACCTCGACACCACCTCGCGACTGGAGGAACTGGGCTGGGTGGTGCTGCGCGCCTGGGAGCACGAGCCGGT
>WLOZ01000320.1 GCA_009699025.1 Actinomycetota bacterium | reverse complement strand
ATCGCCGACGTGTCGTCAGAGGCCGCGGCGGCATCGTTGGCACGACTCGTCGACGAGGCGCGCACCTTTGAGCAGCAGGGACTCTTCGAGCCCGGCAGCGCCGACACCATCGCCCGTGGCCTGCGTGCCGCCGAGAGCATCGAGGAAGCCGTCAGCAACGCCGACTACATCGTTGAGGCGGTGCCCGAGCGAATAGATGTGAAGGCGGCTGCACTGGGCCGTATCAGCGCTGCGGCAAGGCCCGACGCGATCATCACCTCCAACACCTCGGCAATGCCGATCGAGCGGCTTTCCGAGCTGGTGACCGGCCCCGAGCGCTTCTTGGGAGTGCATTGGATGAACCCCGCGCCCTTTGTGCCCGGCGTCGAGATCATCCCCTCGAGTATGACCCGGCCCGACGTGATCGAGGCGGCCGAAGCCCTGATCGCGGCCGTGGGCAAGTCGCCGTCGCGGGTGTCGGACCAGGCGGGGTTCGTTGCAAACCGGCTGCAGTACGCGCTCTTCCACGAGGCGGTGCGCATGGTCGAGGAGGGCAGTGCCACGCCCGGCGAGATCGACCAGGTTGTCAGCGACTCCTTCGGCTTCAGGCTGCCGTTCTTTGGCCCCTTCGCCATGGCCGACATGGCGGGGCTCGACGTGTACGTCGGAGCGTACGAGAGCTTCCACGAGGCGTACGGAGATCGCTTTGCGCCTCCGTCGCTACTGCTTGACCGCGTGGCCGACGGCGACCTCGGTCTGAAATCCGGGGGCGGGTTCACCGGAATGGACGCCTCGCTGCTGGCCGACATCGTGCGGTACCGCAACCGGGCCTACGCGGCGCTGACGAAGTTGCGCGCCGAACTTGGCCCCGTGCCCGGACGCCGTTCGTCGACCGACGCCGCGGCGGCGGACTCCTAGAGAAGGTTGTCGGGGTTTGCCGCGTCGTGGTAGAGGTGGCGGATTCCGGCCTCGTAGTACCGGCGCACCTCAGGCTCGAGGAGCTTGAGCGCGTTCGGGGCCTTGGGCAGGAGCTCGAAGAAGCCGGCCTCGTGGCTCACCAGCATGCTGGCGTCGGAGGCGGCTGCGAGCGCCGTGAGGCGGTGCAGTGAACTCACGGCCGACGCGGTGTCGGTGGTGAGCCCCGGCGGAATGTCGCGCTCGATGTTTTCGCGGCAGTTGATGGCGTCGCCGGCGAGGATCACGGTGCCGCTATCGGGGGTGTCCCACAGCACGATCGACTGGTGGCCCGGGGTGTGGCCGGGCGTGGTGACCAGGTGGATGCCGGGCTGAATGACCCAGTCGCCCTCAGCCAGTTGCCAGTTCAGCGAGTCGTGCCGGAAGTCGTTCTGGTTGTAGGGAGCGCCAAAGTACCGGTCGGGACCGAAGGCCCAGCGGTGCTCGGCCTTCTGCACCACGTGGAGCGCCTCGGGGAAAAAGCGGCCGCCTCCGGCGTGGTCGTGGTGCAGGTGCGTATAGATGATCATGCGCACGTCGTCGGGATCGACGCCGCACAGGGCGAGCTGCGCGTGAGGGTGGTGCTCGGCGTTCATCACCGGATTCGAGGCCCCCGCGAGGTCGGCGCCCCAGGCACCGACTGCGTCGGTGATGACGCCGGGATCGTTACCGGTATCGACCATGATGTAGCCCTTGCTCGTCTCGAGCAGGAAGTACTGCACGGGAATCGTCTTGGGCTGACCGAAGCTGGTGCCGGGCACCAGCGTGCTTCCCTCGACCGTGAGGGTGCCACTGCTCATGACGTAGATTTGCCGCACGATCGTCTTCATAGGGACCGACCGTAGACCGTCACCCGCCAATTGCCAATGGGGGGTGCCTGTGAAAGGCTCCAGCCAACTCATCGGCGTGCTGCGCGGGTAACTCACCGTGGCGCGACACCTAGTTTCGGGAGGCTCCGTGGCGTCGGTTGCCTGCTGCCCTGCCTCATCCAGCACGGGGGCACGCACGTGACCGACAGGGTTCTCATCGTGGGTGCTGGCGCGATCGGGGGCGTTACTGCTGCGCGCCTCACCCGGGCCGGATGCGACGTCACAGTCCTCGACGCGCATGTCGAGCACGCCCGACTGATGACCGATCCCGGGCTTCTGTTCGACGAGCTGGGCACCGAGTCGCTGGTCGCGCTGAACGCCGTGTCGAGCGCCGACGCGCTCGTCGGCCCCTTCGACTTCGCCCTGGTGTTCTTGAAGGCCCCCTACATCGAGGTGGCACTCAGCCCGCTGCTCGAGCGCGGCCTCGTCGAGCACTACGTCTCGTTCGGAAACGGGCTCGTGCAGCAGCGGGTTCTCGAGGTCGTCGGCGCTGAGCGCTTCATGGTCGGAATCGTCGAGTGGGGCGCCACCAATCTCGGCCCTGGGCACGTGCGCCAGACGACCGTTGCCCCGTTCTTCGTGGGCGAGTCCGACGGCACGGTCACCGCCCGGCTCGAGCGGCTGGCGCGGGTGCTCGAGCATGCGGGTGATGTCAAGATGTCGACCGATGTGTACGGCCAGGTGTGGGCCAAGCTCCTGCTCAACAGCACGTTCTCCGGACTCGGTGCCGTGAGCGGCATGGTCTACGCCGATGTGATGAGGGAGCCCCACGGGCACGAGCTCGCCTTCGCGCTCTGGACTGAGGGTCACCGCGTGGCCAGCACCCTGGGCGTGACGCTCGACAACGTGGCGGGCGTGAACGCCGACCGACTGGTGGTGCGCGACGACTCCGACGTGCCTGGCGCCGAGGAAGCACTGGCTGAGCTGATGGCCCGGCTCGGCCCTACCAAGGCCTCGATGCTGCAGGACCTCGAGCGTGGAGCCGCCACCGAGGTCGACGTGATCAACGGCGGGGTCGTGCTCGAGGCCTCTCGCCTCGGACTGCCAGCGCCCCTCAATCAGGGCATCGTCGACCTCGTGCACGCCTGCGAGGCCGGTGCGCGCTCGCCGGGGCCCGACGCACTCGACGTCCTGCACCAGATTCTCGCTCAGTAGGACAAGCCCCCCATCAGCAAGGAAACCCCCACCAGTAGGGAAAGAGGTAGTCCCATGGATGACAAGGTCATCATCACCTGCGCGCTCACGGGCGGCATGACGGTACCGGCACAGAGCCCCGCCATTCCGATCACCGCCGACCAGATCGTCGAAGACGGGCTGCGCGCGGCCGAGGCCGGTGCGTCGGTGCTGCACATCCACGTGCGCGAGGAGGCCACGGGCCGACCGGTTGCCGACCTCGACCTCTTCGCCGACGTGCTGTCGCGGCTCAAGCAGCAGACCGACGCCGTGCTGCAGCCCACTACCGGTGGCGGGCGGGGTATGACCATCATCGAGCGCGGCTCGATCGTGCCGCGGTTCAGGCCCGAGATGGCGACCCTGAATGCGGGCAGCTTCAACTTTGGCCTCTACCCGATTCTCCAGCGTGACCTGCCGTTCCAGGAGTGGGAGGTCGACTACCTCGAGGGCACGCGCGACTACATCTTCAAGAACACCTTCGCCGACGTTACCTACCTCAAGGGGCTGATGGACGAGGCGGGCACCAGGCCCGAGATCGAGATCTACGACGTCGGACACCTGTTCAACCTCCGTCAGCTGATCAAGGAGGGCGTACTCTCCACTCCGTTCAACCTGCAGTTCGTGCTGGGCGTGCTCGGTGCCAACATGGTCGAGCCCGACCAGTTGATCCACATGCTGCGCACCGCCGAGCGCCTCTTTGGCGCGGGTAACTTCACGTGGTCGGCCGCGGGCGTGGGCTATCCCGGCGAGTT
>WLOZ01000032.1 GCA_009699025.1 Actinomycetota bacterium | reverse complement strand
GGGTCAGGATTGTCGAAGACCACCTTGCTGGCGCTCCTCGTGCTCGCCGGACTGGTGGTGGTGCTCGTGCTGCGAGTGCGCGCTGCACGGCGTCGCGAGCAGCTGAGGCGCAGGAGGCCCCTCCGCTAGAGCGGGATCGCCGGAATTGCCCCGATGGGGCCGGTGCTCACCGGTCGCGCGATCACGAGGGCGAGGGCAATCACCAGCAGCACCGGCACGACGAGGAACGCTGTGTGCACCCCGAAGGCGTCGGCGAGGGCCCCCAGAATGAAGGGCGCGCCGCCGCTGGCGAGGCCAGCTCCGACGACGACACGGGCTGAGGCGCGGTCGGCCTGGTGGTTGGTGGCGCGAATGGCGCGGGAGATGCCGAGGGGCCAGTGCAGGCCCACTCCGCAGCCGGTGGCAAACAGGGCCAGCAAAATGGGCAGCGCTCCGTTCGACATCCACGCCGCTCCGAACGCAACGAAGGCGAGCGCGATGGCTCCCATGAGGAGACGCTCGGTGTTGAGCCGGCGAGCCAGCACCGAGCCCACACCACGACCTACTGCCAGGCCGGCCACCACCGAGGTGAGCGAGGCCGCGGCCGCACCAGGCCCAAAGCCTCCGCGTAGGCGCAGCAGGTCGCTCGACCACAGAACGAGGCAGAACTCAACGCCGACGAGGCACACGAGCACGCCCCACGCCCACCAGAAGAGGTGAGGAAGCGGCACAGGCTCAGGGATCTGGTCGTGTGGGATCTCGGCGTCGTTGAACGCCGTGGTGGGGCCTCGGAGCAGTTCGAGGGCGAGTATTCCGAGCGCGGCCACCATGAGACCCGGGCGCCAGCCCCAGCCGATGGCAACACCGAGGCCCAACGCCAGAGGGGCGATCATGCCGAAGACCGCCGACATCATGGCTGCCTCGGACAGGGCCGACGGAGCGGCCTCGCCCTGGTGGGCCGAGAGGTGCGCGTTGCCGAACACCACCACCACCCCGCCGCCGAGCCCGGCGACGAAGGCGCCCAGCATGGTGACGGCGAGCGAGTGGCCCGAGGTGTAGATCAGAAGCCCGATGATCAGCAGGATGCTGCCCGACCGGAGGCTCCCACCTCGCCCCAGATGCTTGACCATCCGTGATGCCCCGAGCCCGATGAGTAACGACGCGAGGGCGATCAGGGTGGCGTGCAGGGCCGCGACCGTGCTGGTGACCCCGTACTCGTCTCGCAGCAGCGGAACGCTGGGGCCGAACGCGTACAGGAACCATCCGTACATGGCGAACTGGCCGTACGTGATGAGCGTCGCGCGGTCTCGCCGCGGATGTAGGGGCCGGTCGAGGGTCACCCGAGCGTGGCAACGACGTGGTCGATGCACTGCGTGAGCGCCTCAACGTCGCTGGGCTCCACAGCGGGAAACATCGCAACTCGCAGTTGGTTGCGGCCGAGCTTGCGGTAGGGCTCGACATCGACAATTCCGTTGGCGCGCAGAGCCGCTGCCACGGCCGCAGCGTCGATGGCGTCGTCGAAGTCGACGGTGCCCACCACCTGTGAGCGCAGGGCCGGGTCGGTGACGTAGGGGGTGGTGTAGTCGGTGCGCTCGGCCCAGCCGTAGAGGATGCTCGACGACTCGGCGGTGCGGCCAACGCACCAGTCGAGTCCGCCGTTGGCGTTGAACCAGTCGATCTGCTCGGCCATCATGACGATGGTGGCGAGCGCCGGGGTGTTGTAGGTCTGCTCAAGTCGGCTGTTGTCGATGGCCGTCTGCAGATCGAGGAAGGCGGGAATGTAGCGGCCCGACTCAGAGATCTCGACGGCGCGCTCGATCGCGGTGGGCGACATGAGGGCGAACCAGAGGCCGCCATCACTGCCGAAGCATTTCTGCGGCGCGAAGTAGTAGACGTCGAACTGCGAGGGGTCGACGGCCAGGCCCCCAGCACCGGAGGTGGCGTCGATGAGCATGAGGGCGCCGGGGTCGGCGCCGACCACGCGCGTGGGAGTGATGGCCACACCGGTGGAAGTCTCATTGTGGGGGGTGGCGTAGGCGTCGACCCCGGCCTCGGCTGAGAATGCCGGGGCCGAACCCGGCTCGCTGGTGATGACGGTGGGGGTGCCGAGGAACGGGGCGTCTGACACCGATGACGCGAACTTGGAGCCGAACTCGCCGAAAGTAAGGAACTGGGCCCGGTCGCGAACGAGGCCGAAGGCTGCGACCTCCCAAAACGCGGTAGACCCACCGTTGCCGAGCACCACCTCGTAGTCGCCGGGTAGCGAAAACAGCTCGCGCAGGCCGCCGCGAACCCGGGCCACCTGCGAGCGCACCGCCTTTTGCCGGTGCGAGGTGCCGAGCACCGAGCCGGCCACCTCGGCGAGGGCCGCCACCTGGCTGGGGCGAATTTTGCTGGGCCCTGCGCCGAACCGGCCGTCGGACGGAAGTAGGGCAGCGGGGATGACGATGGGTTCGGTGCTGCTCACGGGGGTTCCTTCTCGGTGGGTGGGGTCGGGTGGGCTGGTCGGGTGGGGCAGTCAGGAGGGGTGGTAGCCACTCGGGGCCACCATGTCGGCGTCCCAGCCGGGCACTGCCTCGGGCTTGCGGGGAGCCGGACCCACGTAGCGGGCCGACGGCCTTACCAGGCGGCCGGTGCGCTTCTGCTCGAGCACGTGAGCGCTCCAGCCGGCAAGCCGGGCGCACGTGAACATCGAGGTGAACATGTGCGCGGGCACCTCGGCGTAGTCGAGCACGATAGCCGCCCAGAACTCGACATTGGTTTCGAGAACCCGGTCGGGGCGGCGTGAGCGCAACTCCTCGAGGGCTGCCTCCTCGAGGGCCACTGCAACCTCGTAGCGGGGGGCGTTAATCTCACGGGCAGTGCGTCGTAGCACGCGCGCGCGGGGGTCCTCGGCGCGGTACACGCGGTGGCCGAACCCCATCAGGCGATCGCCGCGGTCGAGAACTCCGCGCACATAGGCCCTGGCATCGCCGGTGCGCTCGATCTCCTCGATCATGCCGAGCACTCGCGAGGGGGCGCCTCCGTGAAGTGGCCCGCTCATGGCGCCAATGGCGCCGGAGATCGCGGCTGCCACATCGGCTCCGGTGGAGGCGATCACGCGCGAGGTAAAGGTGGACGCGTTCATGCCATGCTCTGCTGCCGATACGAAGTAGGCGTCGAGGGCGCGCACGTGCACGGGGTTGGGCTCGCCGCGCCACCGGATCATCATGCGCTCAACGATCGTGTCGGCCTTGTCGATTTCAGTCTGCGGCACCATCGGGTTGCCAACCCCTCGGGCCGACTGGGCCACGAACGACATTGCCATCACTGACACGCGGGCGAGATCGTCGCGCGCCTTGTCGTCGGAGGTATCGAGCAGGGGGAGGAGGCCCCACGCCGGAGCGAGCATGGCAATGGCCGACTGCACATCAACGCGCACGTCGCCCGAGTGAATCGGAATCGGAAAGGGCTCGGCCGGGGGTAGTCCGGGGTTGAACTCGTTGTCAACGAGCAGCCCCCACACGTTGCCGAAGGAGACGCGGCCTACGAGGTCCTCGATGTCGACGCCGCGGTAACGCAGGGCGCTGCCCTCGCGGTCGGGCTCGGCAATCTCGGTCTGGAAGGCGATGATGCCCTCGAGTCCAGGGACGAAGTCCGGCATGGCTCACTCCGAAGGTCGATGGGGGCCGATGTGTTCCGACCGTGTCCCCATTCTTGCGCGTCGTCGGTCCGCCGCCCGGGCGACCCCCGCAACAGGCGAGCCGCGCTCAGTTGATTGTCGGCGGACCGAGCGAGTCAGGCACGCGCGGCCGCGGGGAGCAGCGCCTCGGGAAACGACTGGAAGGCGACAGGCCGCAGAAATCGGAACGCGGCGGTGCCTCCGACGGAGGTGTGCAGCGAGTTGGTGGCCGCGGGGTAGGGCCCGCCGTGGTGCTGCGAGAGGGCGACCGCCGTGCCGGTGGGCCAGCCGTTCCAGACGACTCGCCCAACCCGCTGTGACACCGCCTCGACCACCGCGGCGGCGTGAGGGTCGTCGACCTCGGAGTGCACGCAGCCCGCAAGGGCGCCGGGCAGTGACTCGAGCAGGCTGACGAGCTGGCCGATCGAGTCGTACTCGACGACCACGCCCGACGGTCCGAAGCACTCGACCTCGAGCACGGTGCGGTCGGCGATGGCATCGTCGGCGCTGACCGAGAACACCACCGGTGACATGGTGAAGGCGCCGCTCGCCGACGAAGGAGCGGTGGGGAGTTCGCCGGCGATGCGGCGCACCCCCTGGGCGCTGGCGACCTGAGCCACGGTGGCAGCGAAGTGCGTCGCCACCCCGCGCGACACCATGTGGCCCGGGGCTCGGCCCGCGGCCTCGATGGCGATGGCGGCGGTGAGTCCGGATCCGGCCGGAACAAGGAGCAGAGACGGATTGGTGCAGAACTGGCCGGTACCCAGGGTGAGAGAGTCGACGTACTCGGCCACCAGTGAGGGGCGCTCGGCCGCCGAGCCAAGCACGACGACGGGGTTGATGCTGCCGAGCTCGCCGTAGAAGGGAATGGGTCGAGGGCGTGCGGCGGCGCGGTCGAACAGCGCCCGACCTCCGACCACCGAGCCGGTGAAGGCGGCAGCCTCGATGCGTGGGTCGTCGACCAGCGCGACACCGGCCTCGTACCCGTGCACCAGCTGAGCGACCGTGGGGTCAATTCCGCACGCCACGAGTCCGGCGCGCAGCCGCTCGAACACGGCGACGGAGGTCTGGGGGTGGGCCGGGTGTGCCTTGATTACCACGGGGCAGCCGGCTGCCAGTGCCGAGGCGGTGTCTCCGCCGGCCACCGAGAAGGCGAACGGGAAGTTGCTGGCCCCGAACACGGCGACCGGGCCGAGCGGAACCAGCACGCGGCGCAGCTCGGGACGGCCGGCAGGGGGAGCGCCCGCGACGGCGGCGTCGACAGTCTCCGACCTCAGGATCCCGCTCTCGGCTACGTCGGCGAAGTGGCGCAGCGTGAACGACGCGCGCGCGACCTCGCCGGTGAGACGCGGCAGGCCGAGCGCGGTCTCGCGGTCGGCGAGAGCGGCGAGTCGCTCGACGTCGGCGTCGAGGGCGTCGGCCATCGCGCGCAGGACCGCGGCACGATCGAGCGACGGTAGCGCGGCCCAGGGCTTCGCAGCGGCCTCGGCCGCCCTCGTCACCCGCTCGAGCTCGGCGACAGTGGTGTCGGGAATCTCGGGGCCGAAGGGCTCGCCGGTGCGGGGGTCAACTGACTGAGTGGGCATGCGCAGAGACTACGCGAGGCGGCTACTGTCGTGCCGATGGCGAAGTGAGGCCGATACCGGCCATCGCGACTGAGGGAAGGTGCCCATGGCCACTCACTCGAAGGGCCTGCACGCGATGCGCGTGGGGTACGGCGACGACGCTCTCAATGAGGGCGACCTCGAGGGCGCGCCCCTGGCCCAGTTCAGCTCCTGGCTCGATGATGCGATCGCAGCCCATCTCCCCGAGCCGAACGCGATGGTGCTCGGCACCACCGATGGCGCTGTGCCCTCTGTTCGTACCGTACTGCTCAAGGCGGCCGACACGAGAGGGTTCGCCTTCTATACCAACCTCCGATCACGCAAGGGCCGTGACCTCGACACCGTTCCCGCCGCCTCGGCGGTGTTCCCGTGGTTCGCGATGTCGCGGCAGGTGATCGTGAGCGGGCCCGTGGTGGCAGTACCCCGTGACGAGACAGCCGAGTACTTCGTCTCGCGGCCGCGAGGCTCGCGATTAGGCGCGTGGGCCTCGCGACAGTCGGAGGTCATTGAGGGCCGTGAGCCGCTCGACGCCGCCTATGGCGAGCTCGAGTCTCGCTGGCCCGAGCCAGAGGACATCCCCCTGCCCGACCACTGGGGAGGGTTCCTGATCTGCCCCACGTCGGTGGAGTTCTGGCAGGGGCGAGCCTCGCGCCTGCACGATCGATTGCGCTTCGTGCGCGATAGTGCGCCCCTCACGCTCGACTCCGGTGGTGCTCGACTCGATGACGACTCCCTCTGGCGCATTGAGCGGCTCTCCCCCTAGAACACCCCCACTTCTAGGTGAGGGGCCGCACCTGCCCCACTGCGGGCCTCATCGTTGCCACTCCGTGAAGGTCGCCGCGGCACGCGCGCGTGGGAGGGTGTGCTCGTGCCGCGACTGCTCGCCGACCTCACCCCGTTGAGGGTCAGCCCCGAGTACCGGAGGCTGTGGTCGGCCCTCGGCCTCAGCTTCATGGGTCAGCAGATGACCGCTGTTGCTGTGGGAATTCAGGTGTACGCCATCACCGGGTCGTCGCTAGCCGTAGGGCTGGTCGGGCTCTTTCAGCTGGTACCGCTCGTTGTGCTGGGGCTCTACGGCGGCGCCCTGAGCGACAGCCATGACCGACGCACCATCGGCATGATGACCGCCATCGGTCTCATGCTCTGCTCCGTGGCCTTCGTGGTGCAGGCGGCAGCCAGTCTCGGCAACGTGGCGCTTCTCTACGGCCTCGTCGCGCTGCAATCGGGCCTCTTCGCTATCGGAAACCCTGCGCGCAACGCGATGATCCCGCGAATCATCGGCACGGACATGCTGCCGGCCGCCAACGCTCTGGGAATCTTCGCGTTCACGATCGGCTCCACGGTCGGACCCGTCATCGGCGGCCTTGTCATCGGCGCTACCGGAAACGCCGCGTGGGCGTACGCGGTCGACTTCGTCGCGTTCGCCGTGATGCTCTACGCGATGTGGCGGCTGCGGCCGATGCCTCCTCTGGAGGCCGCGCCGAGGCGGGCTGGATGGGCCAGCGTCAAGGAGGGCATCGTGTTCCTCAAGGGACGGCGCAACCTGCAGATGTCGTTCAACGTCGACCTCGCTGCCATGGTGTTCGGAATGCCGCGAGCACTCTTCCCTGCGATCGCGGCGCTGTGGTTCAGCACGTCGGGCCTCGCTCCCGCCACGATCGTGGGTCTACTCACGGCGGCGATTGCGGTGGGTGGCGTCGTAGCCACGGTGGCCTCGGGACCCCTGGGCGGCGTGAGGCGCCAAGGGGTGGCCGTGATCATCGCGATCATCGTGTGGGGTGCCTCGATAGCCTCGTTCGGCCTCAGTCGGTGGCTGCCTCTGTCGCTGCTGCTGCTCGCGATCGCGGGAGGCGCCGACACGATCAGTGCCATCTTCCGCAACACCATTCTTCAGGCCGCCTCACCCGACGAATACCGAGGCAGGCTAGGCGGCATCTACGGCGTGGTCGTCAATGGTGGCCCGAGACTAGGTGATGTCGAGAGTGGCGGTGTGGCGGCTGTCTTCGGTGAGACCTTCAGTGTCGTCTCCGGTGGGCTCGCGTGCATCGTGGCCACCGGCGCCCTCGTGGTGGCCATCCCTTCATTCTTGCGCTACGACTCCCGCCATCCGACTCCGTAGCGGATCGGCGGCCGCCACCGCTAGCCCTCGAGCCAGGCCTCAAGCAGTGTGGTCAGTACCTCGTCGCGGCTTCGACCGAGCTCCTCAGAGCGCTGGTCAAGCTGCTTGCGCAGCCGCTTGGGAATCGTGATCTCGAACGTCACCGATTTCTGGGCCGCCGGGACAGGCCCCAGGGTGATGCCTTTCGACTTCGTGCCTTTCGAGCCCTTGGCGCCCTTCGATGGCGGCGGTACCCATTCCGGGGCAGCAGGGCTGACCAGTGCGACCGCCGGACTGATCGTCGCGTCGGGTGCCTTGCGCAGAGCTGGGCGCGGCGGAGGGTTGGTCATGAGGAGCTCCCGGTGACGGTTGCGTGCGAGGGCTTCAAGGAGCCAATACGCGCGTAGACGGAGTCGAGCAGCATGCTGAGGTCGGCGCCGAAGGCCCGCGCGCCCAACCCGGCCCACGACTGGATGGGCAGGCCGGCTCCCTGGCTGGCTGGCACGGCCACGCGCTCGGAGAGCGTGGGTTCGAGCAGGAGGTCGGGGTAGGTCAAGCGCAGCTCATCGAGCCGAAAGGTCTGCTCCGCCGACCGAGACCGCACCCGATTCACCACGATTCCTGCGAGCCCGAGGTGAGGGTTCGCCGTGGAGCGCACCACTTCGACCGCGTCGACGGCCTGCTGCGCACCTGAGAGGGCGAAGTACGAGGGATCGGTGACGATGAGGGCGACGTCGGCGGCAACGAGCGCGTTGCGTGTCAGTTCGCCGAGCGTGGGCGGACAGTCGATGAGCACCAGGTCGTTGTCGCCGGCCACACCGTCGATTACTCGGTGCAGCCGCGAGTGGGAGCCGGGCTCGGTGGTGGCTCGGTGCTCGAGAGAGCGCTCCGACGGAACAACGCGCACGAGTCCGACCCCCTGTGGCGTCGGCCAACCGGAGTCGACGGTGGCGTCGGAAGCGATTCCGCGTCGACCGTCGGCGAGTGCGTCGCTGATGGTGAGATGGGGGCCGGTGACCCCCAGCGCAGCAGACGCGTTGGCCTGCGGGTCGAGGTCGACCACCAGCACATGGCTGCCCCGCTCCGCTGCCGCACCCGCGAGTCCGAGGCAGACCGTGGTCTTGCCGGTGCCGCCCTTGAGCGAGATCACCGCAACGCGCGTCATGCGCTCAGTGTCGCATCGGCACTACGTGCGACGTGGCAGGCTCGCGAAGCGACGCAGGCACTCCTCACGCTCGACCCCGTGGTCGACGATTCGGGCGGGGTACCCCTCCTCGCCACTGGTGAGCTCGCCGAGTTGCCCCTGCGCGCTCCACGGCTCGTGGGCCGACCTGCCGGGCAGATGGCGCAGCTCGGGGATGTAGGCGCGCACATAATCGCCCGCCGGGTCGAAGCGCAAGCCCTGTGACACCGGATTAAACACGCGGAAGTACGGCGCCGCATCGGTGCCGCAGCCCGCCGCCCACTGCCACCCGTGCTGGTTGCTGGCCACGTCACCGTCGCGAAGCCAGCGCATGAACCACTCGGCTCCCCGCCACCACGGCAGGTGGAGGTCCTTCACGAGGAACGAGGCCACCACCATGCGCACCCGGTTGTGCATCCAGCCCTCGGCCAGCAGTTGGCGCATGCCCGCGTCGACGAACGGGTAGCCCGTGCGTCCGTGGCACCAGGCGTTAAACCGTGCATCAGCGACCTCGCCCTCGTCGTGCTGCATTGCGGCGAAGCGCGGATCGAGGCTCTCGCTGACGCTGCGCGGGTGGTGCAGCAGCACGTCAGCGTAGAACTCGCGCCACGCAATCTCCTTGCGGAACACGGTGACACCCTCTGAATCGGGCTGGTCGGCAAGGTCGCGCAGCAGCGTGCGGGGATGGATCTCGCCCCACTTCAGGGCGGCTGAGAGCCCGGACGTACCTGCGACGGCGGGCAGATCGCGCCGCTCGTCGTAGCTGGCGAGGGCAGCGTCGCGGAAGGCATGCCAGCGCGCGAGTGCGGCCGGCTCGCCCGCCGGCGGAAGCACGAGGGCTCCGAGCTCGGGCGACGTCGGTAGCAGTTCGCTGTCGGGTGAGCTACGCCACTCGACATCATTGGGGCAGTCGAGTGCCGGAGCGCGCCAGCCGTGCGCCAGCCACGCCCGGTAGAAGGGCGTATAGACGCGGTAGGGGGTGCCGTCACCCTTACGCACGCGTCCGGGCGCGACGGCGTAGGGCGAGCCGGTGCGAACGAGCTCAGCCCCGACCTGAGCTAGGGCTGCCTCGACACGTGTGTCACGCGCTGATCCGTAGGGCGCGAAGTCTGAGGCGACGTGCACCTCGCGCGCACCCACCGAGCGTGCCACCTCGGCGACGACCGTGGCGGGGCGTCCGGATCGAACCAGAAGCTGACCCCCGAGCGAGTCCGAGAGCGACGCGAGTGAGGCCACGAGGGCAGCCCGGCGCACGTCTCCCGCGGGCTCCCACAGTGCCGGATCGATCACGAAGAGGGGGGTCACCTGCCCGTCACCCTCGGCCCTAGCCTGATCGACGGCCGCGAGCAGTGCCGGGTTGTCACACAGACGGAGATCGCGCCGAAACCAGTGCACTGTGGGCATGACGCGTCAGCCTAGGGGAGAATGGGGTCGCGCGCCCGGCTGGCTCGGGTGCCTGCCGAGGACGACCGACTGCGTCGCTCCCGGAACCGCCGGAGGGAATCGCCCGTGAGCGACCTGATCGACACCACCGAGATGTACCTGCGAACGGTGTTCGAATTGCAGGAGGAGGGCATCGCGCCGATGCGGGCACGTATCGCCGAGCGCCTAGGGCAGAGCGGCCCCACGGTTTCTCAGACTGTGGCGCGCATGGAGCGCGACGGCCTCATCACCGTGCGCGACGACAGGCATCTCGAACTCACCGACGTGGGCCTCGACCTCGCCACACGGGTGATGCGGAGGCATCGTGTGGCCGAGTGCATGCTGGTCGAAATGCTGCACCTCGACCTCGCGACGGTTCACGCTGAGGCCTGTCGGTGGGAGCATGTCATGAGCGACACGGTTGAGCGTCGCATCCTCGAGATTCTCGGACACCCTTCGGTGTCGCCATTCGGCAATCCGATCCCCGGACTCCCCGACGAGCCCGGTCCTGAGGCGGAGGAGGGGCTGCGCCCGCTCTCCGACTTCCGGACCGCTCAGGCGGAGTGGGTCACCATCCGGCGCATCGGTGAGACCGTGCACGACGACCCTGAGGTGATGAGGCGTCTGGCTGCGGCGCGCGCTCTTCCGGGCGAGACCGTGAAGGTGCTGGCGTCGGAGGGCGGGGGAGTAATCGTGGGCACGGGCGGAGAGTACGCCGAGCTCAACCTGTCTCTCGCCGCACATGTGATGGTGCGTGCGGCGAGGCAGCCCAGCCTCGATGCCGACTGACGCGGGCTAGCCTGTCGCTATGCCTGCGCCCTCGTCTCCGGATGCGGTGGCCCTCTTCGCGCGCGACGCCTTCGCCGGCCGCCGGGTGCTGGTCACCGGTGGAGGAAGCGGTATCGGTCGTGCCACGGCGCTGCTGTTCGCCCGGTCGGGCGCTCACGTCGCGATCAGCGGACGCCGTGACGATGCGCTGCTTGAGACAGCGGCGCTCGCCGACTCCCCGGCTCACCCGGTGGTCGTCGTTTCCGCAGACGTGCGCGAGGTCGAGCAGGTCGACGCACTGCTTGACCGGGTGCTGTCTCCCGTGGAAGCAGGGGGGCCTGGGGGGCCTGGGGGGCCTGGGGGGCTTGGCGGCCTCGACGTGCTGGTGAACAACGCCGGCGGCCAGTTCGTGGCGCCCGCCGAGTCCATCAGCATGAACGGCTTCCGGGCCGTGACGCGGCTCAACCTCGACGCCGTGTGGTACCTCACCACCCAGGC
>WLOZ01000319.1 GCA_009699025.1 Actinomycetota bacterium | reverse complement strand
TCGAAATCGGCCAGCGCAACCGGGGTACCCAACTCACTCGCAACACCCACTACGAAGCCCAATTCGACCTCGATGTCGAGTCTGGTCGACGGCCCGAACACCACGTCGCCGTCAGGCGTGCGGCGCTGACCGTGCGGGCGCACGATCGGAGTGCCTGACACCACCACCGTGCCCGCACGACCGTGATAGCCGATCGGCAGGTGCTTCCAGTTAACGGGCAGCGCATCACCATCGGGCCTGAACATGCGACCGACATTGGTGGCGTGGTTTTCGGAGGAATAGAAGTCGACGTAGTCAGCCACGTCGAATGGCAATCGCAGTGTCACGTCTGAAATCGGCTTGAGTAGCGCTTCAATGACTGCTCGGTATGAATCGTCACGAAGCCAGGAAGTGATCGCCCCGCGCACGGCTGTCCAGGCCGCAGGCCCTGCAGCCAGCAGCGGATTGAGTGTGCCAGCCGCCAACAACGGGGCTTCCGGCAGCATGAGTTCACGCGCTGCGGTGGTGAGATCGAGAACGTCATCACCAATGCCGACACCTACGCGCGACGAACCGTCGACCTCAAACACGCAGTAGGGCAGGGTGGCGATACCGAAGGGATGGTCGTCTGCAACGTCAAGCCATGTACTCATCAGGCACCCGGTCCGCGGCCCGACCAGGTCCAGGCATAACCCGGATCCTCAGACGCCAGCGCACCCTCGCCGAGGTCGAGCGGCCGGAACGTGTCAACCATCACCGCCAATTCGTCGAAGAAGTCGCGGCCGAGGCTTCGTTCGACCGAGCCCGGCTGCGGCCCGTGCGAGTGACCACCGGGGTGCAGAGAGATCGAGCCCTGCGCAATGCCCGAACCCTTCCGCGCCTCGTAGTCGCCGCCCACGTAGAACATCACTTCGTCGCTGTCGACGTTGGAGTGGTAGTACGGAACGGGCACCGCCAGCGGGTGGTAGTCGACCTTGCGAGGCACGAAGTTGCAGATGACAAAGTTCGAACCTTCAAACACCTGATGCACGGGCGGAGGCTGATGTACGCGCCCGGTGATCGGCTCAAAGTCGGCGATGTTGAACGCGTAGGGATGCAGCGAGCCATCCCATCCCACGACATCGAAGGGATGAGCGGCCGACACATGCACCGTGCCCGCGATGCCAGCACCGCCGCGGTGCTTGATGTACACCTCAACGTCGGACCCCTCCGCCAGCAGCGGGACGCTCGGAGCGCGCAGGTCGCGCTCGCAGTAAGGCGCGCTCTCAAGGAACTGGCCGGTGCGCGAGAGATAGCGTCGCGGAGGGGCGATGTGGCCGTTCGCCTCGATGCAATAGAGACGCAGCGCGTTACCCGCAGAAGGAATCCAGCGATGCGTCGTGGCGCGCGGAATGACGACGTAGTCACCCTCACCCACACTGAGCGATCCGAATACGGTCTCAACCACACCCGCGCCCGATTCGACGTACACACACTCGTCGCCAATCGCATTGCGATACAGGGGTGACGAAACATCGGCCACCACATAACTGAGGCGCACGTCTGCGTTGCCCAGTACCAATCGGCGCCCAGTGACTGCGTCGGCGGACCCACCGTCGAACAGCGCGTGCAACCGAAAGTGTCGCGGTAGCAGAGGCGAATTGGGCGCCAGCCTGGTACCAGTCAACTCCCACGGCCTCGCGTCGACGATGGCCGACGGAATTTCGCGGTGGTAGAGCAGCGCCGATGACGATGAGAAGCCCTCCTCCCCGACCAGCTCCTCGTAGTACAGCGAGCCGTCGGCAGCGCGATGCTGCGTGTGCCGCTTCGGCGGGATGTCGCCGACCTGCCGGTAGTGCACCATCGTGAGCCTCCCTGCCTTCCCTCGAACCGCCAGGCTTCCTAGAAGTTGCCGCGAAGCTCCTGCTCGCGTTCGATGGCCTCGAACAGCGCGCGGAAGTTGCCCTTGCCGAAGCCCAGCGATCCGTGCCTCTCGATGAACTCAAAGAACACCGTGGGTCGGTCACCGATCGGCTTGGTGAAGATCTGCAGCAGGTAGCCGTCCTCGTCGCGGTCAACCAGAATTCCGCGGCTCTGCAGATCCTCTACCGGCACGCGTACGTGACCGATGCGCGCACGCAATTCGGGGTCCTCGTAGTACGAGTCAGGAGTGGCGAGGAATTCCACACCGCGCGCGCGCAGCACGTCGACCGTGGTGAGGATGTCGTTTGTCGCAAGCGCGAGGTGTTGCGCGCCGGGGCCGCCGTAGAACTCGAGGTACTCGTCGATCTGCGACTTCTTCTTGCCCGGTGCGGGTTCGTTGAGGGGAAACTTCACGCGGTGGTTGCCATTGGCCACCACCTTGCTCATCAGTGCCGAGTACTCGGTGGCGATGTCGTCGCCGATGAACTCGGCCATGTTCGTGAAGCCCATCACACGGTTATAGAAGGTGACCCACTCGTCCATGCGGCCGAGTTCGACATTGCCGACTACGTGGTCGAGCGCCTGGAAGAGTCGACGTGGCTCATCCTCTGACCTCTCGCTGGCGCGCGAAGTCATCGCGACGTAGCCGGGCTTGTACGGACCGGCGTAGCGAGTGCGGTCGACGAGAGTGTGGTGCGTGTCGCCGTACGTGGCAATGGTCGCCAACCGCAGTGTGCCGTGTTCGTCGCTGAGGTCGTGTGGCTCGGTGATGATCGTCGCGCCCTGCGAGCGGGCGTGCTCGATGCACTGGTCGACGTCGGCCACCTGCAGGCAGATGTCGATCACGCCATCGCCGTGTCGTCGGTGGTGCTCGGCGAGGTCACTCGCTGGGTCGACGGCGCCCACGAGAACGAAACGCACCGCGCCACTGCGCAGCACGAATGCGCGATGATCGCGGTTGCCTGTCTCGGGCCCGGTGTAGGCAACAAGTTCCATGCCAAAGACCGTCTGGAAGTACGCCGACGACTGCGTCGCGTTTCCGACCACCCACACCACGGCGTCCCAACCCGTCACCGGAAAGGGGTCGTCAGCAGTGTCGTAGTCAACGAGGCCCACGAGTTGCCGCAGGGCTTCCGGGCTCAGGTCGGCCGCCAGCTCCTCGGTGGTGAGCGACTGATCACGACTCATGGTGTCCTCCTCAGGGTGCGGCAGTGAATGTGCTTGATGTCACCACAGAAGCTATTTACTGTGCAATAGATCCACAACACGTCTCCAGATTGAGCAGTCTTGCTAGTGTTAATACAGTTTTACTAGGCAGATTGCTCATTCTTTGCCTGTGTTTCGACTACCGCAGAAAGTAGGGAGCTGATGCGAGGCACCGAACTCGATGACCTCGACGTCGCGATTCTTCGTGCCCTGAACGCCCACCCCCGAGCGGGAGTGCTCGAACTCTCCCGACTGACGACCCTCGCACGGGCCACCGTGCAGTCGCGCATGACCAAACTCGAAGAAGCGGGAGTGATCACCGGGTACGGCCCCGACGTTGATCTCTTCGCTGCGGGATTTCCGGTACACGCACTCGTGTCGCTGCAGATCGCCCAGGGTGCGCTTGATGATGTGCGCGACCATCTCCTCACGCTTCCGGGAGTCATCGAGGCGTACTCCACGACAGGTGACAGCGATGTGCTGTGCAGGGTAGCCGCGCGCCACAATGCCGAACTGCAACAACTTCTCATCGACCTGAACCACTCGGGCTTCATCACGCGATCGACCAGCGTGGTGGTGCTTTCGGTCGTTGTACCGCCGCGCACGATGCCACTGCTTGCCAGTCATGCGAAGTCGCTCAAGT
>WLOZ01000318.1 GCA_009699025.1 Actinomycetota bacterium | reverse complement strand
CTTCCGGCGAGCCCCGACCGCGTGCGACAGGCCATCGTCGAGCGCGATCGGGCCGAGGAGCGGTCGTTCGGGCTGGTGCGCCGCCCGAACCGATGGTGGATCGAGGCGATGCGCCGTGCCTACCCGCGCGGTGCGCACCGACTGCTGCATCAGGTCGGAACCCGATGGTCGCGCCCGCTGCCGCTCGCGGAGCTGCGATCGATCGAGCGACCCCTCGATGAAAGTGAGGCGGTCACGGCCCTCTCGGCTCCGGGCGCCCACGCCATCGCGGGTGGCACCGACCTGATCCCCGCACGCCGGCAGGGGGTCATCGCGCCCACCGTCCTCGTCGACCTGTCGACGGTGTCCACCCTGGGCCTGATCTCTGAGGGCACTGGCTCGACCCGATTCGGAGCCGCGGTTCGCCTCAGCGACCTTCGCGACTGGGCCGCCACTCGATCGCCGGTCCTCGCCGAGGCGATCGAGCAGATCGCCAATCCGCAGATCCGCGAGATGGCCACCGTGGGCGGAAACCTCTGTCAGCAGAACCGCTGCTGGTACCTGCGCAATGACTTTGACTGCTACAAGCGGGGTGGTGTGAGTTGTCCGTGCTACGCGGTTGAAGGCGACCATCGCTTTTATCACGCGATTGTCGATGGGCATCGGTGCCAGTCGGTGACCCCCAGCGACCTGTCGACGGTGCTGAGCGCGCTCGGCGCGACGGTAACCCTGCGCGGCCCGCGGGGAAGCCGCGTGCTCGAGGTCGAAGACCTCTACACCGGTCCCGGAGAGACGGTGCTGCGCGAGGGAGAGTTCGTGGCCTCGGTCGACCTCCCAGCCGCCGCTGCGGGATCGGGTGCCAACTACGAGAAGCTCAACAGGTCATCGGGCGACTTTGCGGTGGTTTCGGTAGCCACCATGCTGGCCGTCGGTGTCGACGGAACCGTTACTTCAGCGCGCGCAGTGCTCGGAGCGGTGGCCCCCACTCCCTTCCGCGCCCGCGAGAGCGAGGATGCGCTCGTCGGGCAGCGCGGCGGTACGTCGATCGACCGTGCCGCTGAGGCGTGGGTGAGGCATGCACACCCGCTGCCTGGCAATACCTGGAAGGTCGATGTGGCGGTGGGCATGCTGCGCCGGAGTCTGCAGTCTTCGTACCGCCGTGCCGTCGAAGCACGGGCCGTCACGACCAGCACTTTGGAAGGCTGATGATGAGCAGCATCGTGGTCGACGTTCATGCCCATCTCTACCCGGAGGCGTGGCGCTCGAGTGGGCGCATGCCCGACTCGATGTTCGACATCCCGGGCCTGGTGCAGCGCCTTGACGAGGGTGGTGTCGATCGGGTCCTCGTGTCCGATCCGCACATCTGGTACGGCGACCTCGACGTGGCCGAGATTGACCAGGTGCGCGTCTACAACGACTTTGCAGCGTCACTGGCCGCAACCTCAGTTGGGCGGGCGCTCGGAATGGCCAGCATCACTCCGTGGCGTGGCGCCGAGCAGATTGAGGAGGCACGCCGCGCCATCGACGAGCTCGGGCTGATGGGCGTAGCCATCCCGACGAGTGACCGCGGCCAGTACCTCGACTCAGTGCCCGAGGACTTTTGGGAACTCGTCGAGGGCACCGCGACCCCGGTCTTCCTGCATCCGGCCGGGGCGGTGATCGGCCAGGAACTGATGGGCGAGTATCGACTCGGCGAGGTGTGCGGGCGTCCGCTCGACACCACGGTGACCCTGGCTCGAGCCATCCTGATGGGCGTTCTTGAGCGTCACCCCAACCTGCAGTTGCTGTGCTCTCACGCGGGCGGAGCCATCTGCACCGTTGCCGACCGACTCGACTTCGGCCACGAACTCCGCGACTACGCGCCGCTGGGTCCGTGGGGGGAGGTGCACCTCGAGGCGCCTCCGTCGACGTACGTGCGCAGGCTCTGGCTCGACACGGTGACCTACGGCCCGGGGCCACTGCGACTCGCGGTCGAGACGGTGGGCGCAACTCAGGTGTGCTTTGGGTCCGACGGGCCGCCGGTGCCGTTCCCGATTAGTCGTCACCGGGCGGTGGTCGACCAACTGGCGCTCGACGCGTCGCAGCACGCGGCGATCATGGGTGGCAATGCGCAGCGGCTCTTCCCCGCCCTGACCTGACCCGCTCGAGGGCTCCCCCTGCGGGGGCTGACCGTGTACTCTGTCATACAAGCGACAAACTACTCCCCCCAGTCGGTGGGAGCCACGTTTCTCCAGGAGGTGCCCGATGAGTGTCGACTCTGATCGGACTCGGGTCTCCGGGGCGCAGGATGGGCCAGTGTCGGTGCTGCGCCGAGCGTGGGCCGACGAGGACATCTTCCTCCTCGAGATGGATCGCATCTTCAAGCACTGCTGGCAGTACCTCGCGCACGAGAGTGAGATCCCCGAGCCGGGCGACTACGTCACGCGCAAGATGGGCCGCGACAAGGTCATCGTGACCCGCAGCGAGGACGGCCAGATTCGGGTGTTCCTCAACACCTGCCGCCACCGCGGGGTGCCGCTCTGCCGTGCCGACGAGGGCAATGCCTCGCACTACCGCTGCAGCTACCACGGCTGGACCTATGCGAACACCGGCGAACTGCGCGGCGTCACCTATCAGCCCGACGTGTTCGGCAAGGGCTTTAACAAGGATGACTTCGCGCTCTTTGAGCCCGCCCAGGTCGACTCGGTGCTGGGGTTGGTATTCGCCACCTGGGACGCCGACGGGCCGTCGCTGCGCGAGTACCTCGGCGATATCACCTGGTACCTGGAAGCCATCCTGGGCAAGTTCGAGGGTGGCATGGAGGTGGTGGGCACGCCGGTGCGCAACATTGTGCGGGCGAACTGGAAGACCGAGGGCGAGAACCTGTCGGGCGACGGCTACCACACCATGATCACGCACGCGACTGCCCTCGAGCTCGGACTCTTCGCAGGTCCGGCCGACCTCGCCAAGCTGAGCGATGTGGTGAAGCCCCGATTCTCCGGCCGCACCGTCGACGGCGGCAACGGCCACACCGTGCGCGTGCAGCGGCTGCCCGTCGAGGTCGAGGGTAACCACTACTGGGGATATCCCGAGTCAATGTGGGAGGGGTTCGACCGCTGCCTTAGCCCCGAGCAGCAGCAGGTGATGTCATGCCTGTCGGTCAACCACGGCTCGGTCTTTCCCAACATGTCGTTCATCGAGAACTTCAAGACCAATGTCGACGGCCCCGACCTCAATGCGCGGTACATCCGCATCACGATTCGCTACCCCATCTCGGCTACGCACAGCGAGCAACTCTGGTTCCTGCTCCTGCCCAAGGATGCCGACGACGAGTGGAAGAGGCTGTCGTCGCTGGCCTATCTGCGCACCAACGGGCCCTCGGGCATGTTCGAGCTCGACGACACCGAAAACTTCGTGGGCATCTCCGAGGCCTCCTTCGGAGATGTGTCCCGCACCCTGCCCGTGACCTACGCCGGCGGTCTGCACCACCGACAGGCGCCCGATGAGCTCGGCTGGCCCGGAAGCGTCATCGACGGCGACCGCACCGAGCACACCCTGCGCGCCTTCCACCGACGTTGGAATGAGCTGATGCATCTCGACGACGAGCCGGCGGCCGACCCCAGCGGTGCCCGATGAGCGCCGAACCCCTGAGTGGCCAGAGTGGTCAGGGCGCGGCCGACCGACCCTTCGCCTCGCTCGACGTCCATCGCGAGGTCGACCTCTTCCTTGCTCACGAGGCAGAGCTCAACGACTCGCGCCGCTACTGGGAATGGG
>WLOZ01000317.1 GCA_009699025.1 Actinomycetota bacterium | reverse complement strand
GTGGCCCACCTGCCTGATGGCATGCCTCCGGCACTGGGACGCCTGCTGCGTATCGCTCTCGATGGAGATGCCGACTCGGTCACCGTGGGCCTGCGCGACGAGGGCTTCCTCAAGCCCGGCATCACCGTCGACGCTCAGAGCCTGCTCGACTACCTCGACCCGTTCGTCGAACCCGCCCGCCACGCCCACTTCCGGTACTCGCGCGAGTGGCTGCAAACACAGTTCCGTCGCATCAACGACCCGCGCAACCCCGACTTCGCCATTGGGCTGAAGATCAACCTGCCTCCGTCGTACCTGCTCATCCACCGCGTGTGGCTCGGCAGCATCGGAGTGCTGTGCCAACTCGACGCCGACGTTCCGGCGCTCTCTGAACTCGAGCGGTGGGTTCCCGGCTTCACCGACAATCCACCCCTGATCTAGGGCTGATCTAGGTCTGCACCTCGCCGTGCATCAGCGCGAGCAGCGTGGCCCCGTAGTCGTCGAGCTTCTGCTTGCCGATGCCGGGAATGAGCCGGAGTCCATCGGAGTCGGTGGGCCGCCGCTCAGCCAGAGCCATCAGGGTGGCGTCGGTGAACACCACGAACGCGGGCACCGAGCGCCGCTTGGCCTCGTCTGCTCGCCAGGCCCGGAGTCGGTCGAACAGGGCGTCGTCGACATCGGCAGGGCAGGCTCGGCAGCGGCCCATCGTGCGCTCGGGCGGGGTGACCAGCGACTTGCCGCACACCCGACACTTGGCGGGGCCTGACCTGCGACGCTCGCCCCGGGGCTGACCGCCCGGCACGACGAGGGCCGTACTCGCAGCGCCGGCGGCGGGCAACTCGTCGAGGAATCGCGAGCGGCTGCGACCTCCCCACGAGCCACCCTGCCGGCTGCGGGCCCAGCTCAGGGTGAGGTGCTCACGGGCACGCGTGATGCCCACATACAGGAGGCGTCGCTCCTCCTCGATGCCCGCCGCACTGGTGGCGTGCACAATGGGGAGCGAACCCTCAACTAGTCCGACGATGAACACCGCCTGCCACTCCTGACCCTTGGCTGCGTGCAGCGACAGCAGGGTGACGGCCTCGGCCGTGGGCACGTGCTGAGCGGTCGCTCGACGGTCGAGCTCGGCCACGAGCATTGACAGGTCGGCCCGCGCGGGCTGATTTTCTAACGCTCCTTCGCGCGCCACGAGGTCGGACGCCAGCGTCACCAGCCTGTTGAGATTGGCCCAGCGCTCGGTGACCGCACCCGTGCCCGGAGGACGCTCGCGGGTGTAGCTCATCGACGAGAGCACACCCTCGACCTGCTCGACCAGCGGCACCCCGGCACCAACCTGATCGGCACGCGCAGCGCCGCGCAGCAGGGTGATGCCCTGCTTCACCTCCGGACGCTCGAAGAAGCGCTCGGACCCCTGCAGCGCGCTCGGGATCGAGCGGGCGTCGAGCGCGGCCTCAAACGGCTCCGACTGCGCATTGATGCGGTACAGAATCGCGATCTCTCGTGGTGGCATGCCACCCGCGATCAGCCCCGCGATGTCGGCAGCGACGGCGGCGGCCTCATCGGCTTCAGAGGCATATTCGTTGACGCGTGGCACGGGGCCCGCGGGCTGCTCAGAGCGCAGCACGAGGCGCGAGGGCGCCTCAGCGCCTCCGGCGATAACGCGGTTGGCGAGTTCGACGATTTGCGGCGAGCATCGGTAGGAGCGCACCAGGCGAACCTCGGTGGCCTGCGGCCACTGCTCGCGGAAACCTACTAGGTAAGTGGGAGTGGCGCCCGCGAACGTGTAGATGGTCTGCGATGCGTCGCCCACGACACACAGGTCGTCGCGGTCGCCGAGCCAGAGCTGCAACAGCCGCATCTGCAGCGGGTTGACGTCTTGAAACTCGTCGACCGTGAACCAGCGGTAGCGGGTACGGACCTCCTCGAGGATGGGGGGGCTGTCGTCGAGGACGCCCACCGTGAGCCGCAGCACATCCTCGAAGTCCATCAGTCCCTCGGCAGCGAGCGCCCGGTCGTAAGCGCCGATGAGGGCCGCCACCTGCTCACGGGTCGACGATGACGGCGGCACCCTGCCCGCCAGTGTCGCGGCCGCCACGTACTGGTCTGAGTGCAGGTTGCTGACCTTGCTCCACTCGATCTCACTGGCGAGGTCGCGCACCGACGCGCTATCGGTAGCCAAGCCCAGCGACGAGGCCGCCACGGCGACATGACGAGCCTTGACCGGGAGGATCTGCGGCATCGATCCGCCCACGGCTCGCCCCCAGAAGTGCTTGAGCTGCGCCAGGGCCGTGGCGTGAAACGTGCGCGCCGTGACGTCGGTTCCGAGCTCGGCCAGACGCCCCCGCATCTCGCCCGCGGCCCGCGCCGTGAACGTCACGGCCAGTGAGCGACGCGGATCGTGCTGGCCCGTGGCCACCGCGTGGGCGATGCGGTGGGTGATCGCCCGGGTCTTGCCGGTGCCAGCGCCCGCGAGGATGACCACCGGACCGTTGACAGCCTCGGCCGCGGCTCGCTGTTCGGGATCGAGTCCGTCGAGGATCGGGTCCGGGTTCACCACCGCATCTTCGCACCGGGCGGCGACACCGCCACCGGGCGACCACGGGTACGGTGTGAGCATGGCTTCTTTCACGATGTACTCCACGCCCTGGTGCGGATACTGCCAGCGACTCAAAGCTCAGCTCGCCCGTGCCGGGATCGAGTTCGACGAGGTCGACATTGAGCAGGACCAGTCCGCTGCCCTCTTTGTCGAAACGGTCAACGGAGGTAACCAGACCGTGCCCACGGTCGTGTTCCCCGACGGCACGGCACTGACAAACCCCTCCCTCAAGCAGATCACCGAGAAGGTCGGAGCGGTCGGCTGAGCGTGGGTTCCGGCATCGGGCCGGCCATCGACCTCGATCGTCGCCTGCTGCGCGACCTGATGCTGGGGCGGGCGACCCTCGACCGGGCGGCGCACCTGCGCACCGAGCCGCAGCGGCTCGACGAACTGTGGGCTCACGCGTCCACCCGAGTGCTGCTGCTCGATGGCGGCCGCCTTCCGGTCACCGACGGCGAGGCGCCCCAACTCGTCCTTCTCGCACCTGCCGACGTTGACGGCGACATCGCCCAGACCGAACGTCACCTGCTGGGCACCAACACCAACGGAGGCGCCGTCTTCCTCGCCCGGCCCACCCTCGCAGATACGGGTGACGACGATCACGACCACCCACGACCGGCGCCCCTCGGCGCCATCTGGGTAGGCCTGCGCGAGGTGGGCGCCAACCTCGACGACCACGACGCCGGAATCGCGGTCACCGCGGTTGCCCTCGACTCGTGGCATCGCAGTCACCCGCACTGCGCCCGCTGCGGTCAGGCCACCGAGATCGCCTCGGGCGGCTGGGTGCGCCGGTGCCCCGACGACGGTAGCGAGCACTACCCCCGCACCGACCCGGCCGTCATCATGCTGGTGCGTGACGAGTACGACCGGGCCCTGCTCGGCCATCAGGCGGCGTGGCCCGAGGGCTGGTTCTCGACCCTGGCTGGCTTCGTCGAGCCCGGTGAGACCGCCGAGGCCGCGGTGCGGCGCGAGGTGCTCGAGGAGTCAGGAATCCACCTCGGCGCCGACCCCGACGACGTGGTGTACCTCGGGAGCCAGCCGTGGCCCTTCCCGTCGTCGCTCATGCTGGGGTACCACGCCCGCGCCGCCTCGCACGACATTGCCGTCGACGGCGTCGAGATAGGCGAGGCACGCTGGTTCAGCCGCGAGCAACTGCGCGACG
>WLOZ01000316.1 GCA_009699025.1 Actinomycetota bacterium | reverse complement strand
GCACCCCACCGCGACCGAGCGCGTAGAGGCCGAACGCGTCAAGACCCACGGCCTCGGCGTACGAGGCCGTCGAGGGCGTGAAGTAGAACCAGCTGCCCGCTCGGCCGATGGGCTCGGCGATGGACGTGGCGCACTCGAGGGGATTCATGGGGGAAACAGTAGCGACAGGGCGATCGAAATCAGCACCCGCACGCGGTGGTCCGAGCTGGCGAACGTGTCGCGGCTCGAATCCATGATGAGCCCTCAGGTGCCGTCGAGCATCACCCCCGGGCGGGGAGGCTCAACGTGAAGGTGCAGCCGCCATCCCCGGACTGAACATCCACGGCCCCGCCGTGAACAGCCATCACGCCCTGAGCGACCGCTAGGCCTAGCCCGGCTCCGTCCCCGGGCGTACGTGCACGGTTGCCGGTCCAACCGGGTTCGAACAATTGCGCCAAGTCATCCTCTGGGATGCCTCCGCACTGATCGGTGACCGCAATCCGAACGTCGCCGGAAAGTAGATCTGCGCTCACATGGACCCTCCCGTCAGCCGGCGTGTGTCGGATCGCATTGACTACGAGGTTGGTGAGAGCGCGGGAGAGTTCACGGCTGTCAGCATTGACGATCAGTCCGCGATCGGCACGTCCCTCCAGCTGGACGTGCTGCGCCCGCGCAAGTGGCTCGGTCGCGGCCAGGGTGTCGGAGACGACATCGCCGACATCGACATCGGTGAGCTTGAGGTGCAGCCCGTCGGACTGCAGGCGGGAGAGAGCCAGCAGGTCATCCACCATGTCGGTCAAGCGGTCGACCTCAAGTCGGAGCTGTCTGAGGTATCTGTCGGGGTCGGGAGCCACCCCGTCTTCCAGCGCCTCGGTCATGGCTCGCATGCCGGCCAAGGGTGTCCGCAGGTCATGGCTAATCCATGAGGTCATCTCCCGTCGCCGGCGCTCAAGTTCGCGGTCGGCTACCAGTGCGGCCTCTGCGGCTGCCGCCACTCGAGTTTGCTGGTGAAGCCGCCTAGCGGCGACCACCCCGAATGCGATGGCCAGTGGCACCGCTGCCACGACAATCCACATGAGCAGCGCGAAGTCGCGTGGGGAGATGAACATGGCCTGGCCAGAGAGCGCGATCGCTGCGGCCACCGCCACAACGGGAACGACCGGTGCCATCACTGCGACAAGGCGTGGCGAGCGCCGGCTCAGCAGCGTTACCAGACCAAGCCCTGCGAGTCCGGTCGCCGCGGCGGTGCCTCCCGCGATGAGCGCGGCCTCGAACTCGCTCCTCACGGGCTATCCCAGCGGTAGCCGACGCCCCACACCGTCACGAGCCGGACAGGAGCGCTCGGATCGACCTCGACCTTCTCCCGCAGCCGCCGCACGTGCACTGTCACTGTTGTGAGGTCACCGAAGTCCCATCCCCACACCTCTCTCAGCAGCTCTTCGCGTGAGAGGGCACGTCCGGGGTGAGAGATCAGGTGGGCGAGCAGATCGAATTCGCGCGCGGTGAGGCTCATTGGCTCACCAGCGCGCATCGCCTGACGCGCTAGAGGGTCCACTACGAGATCGCCGTCCTCGCGCACACTCAGGTCCGGTGGTGGCTGCGTGCGGCGGAGCACGGATGCCACCCTGAGCACTAGTTCCCGTGGGCTGAACGGCTTGCTCAGGTAGTCGTCGACCCCTACGTCTAGGCCGGCAATTCGATCCTCCTCGTCGCCCAGGGCGGTGAGCATGATGATGGGCAGGCTAGGCCGCTCCGAGCGCAGGCGGCGGCAGACCTCGAAGCCGTCGAAGCCAGGCAGCATGACGTCTAGCACCACGAGGTCCGGCTTGGCCTGCGCTGCCACGACGGAGTTTGGGCCGTCGGGCGCCTCCAGCGTCTCGTACCCGGCTTGGCGGAGGTAGGCCACGACGACCTCGCGCACGGTTGGATCATCATCGACGACGAGGATGGTGGGCACGGTTCAACACTAGGGGCCCAGCAAGGCTTAAACTCCGCAGCGAGCAGCGGTAAGGGAGCTGTAAGGAATCCGTGCGCCATTCCCGCTCCGGGTGCGATTGCATAGAGTCATGACACTCACACGCATCGTCCGCATGGCAGCCCCGCTGGCCCTGGTCGCGCTTGCGATCACGGCATGCAGCTCCTCCTCGTCGGGGGATGCTGGCTCCGCCACCACAAGCCCCGCCACAAGCAAGTCGGCCACGCCGCAGGGAGACGTAACCCAGACGAGGTCCGCTTCGCCGTTGCAGTCGGCCATAGAGGCCGAGTCGCCCACAACGCCGTCGAATGCTTCTGCGTCGGTAGATCGGCCCGGCTCGTACATCGCCCTGGACGAATATGAGGGCGCCAAGGGGAGCTATGCCGAAACTGACGTCGTACTGTTCTTCAATGCCGCGTGGTGCTCGACGTGCAAGCAGGCGCGGGACAACATCACTGCCGACCTCTCCACTATCCCGGCTGGCCTCACCATCGTTACCGTCGATTACGACTCGGCGGGCGAGCTGAAGCAGAAGTACGGAGTGACAATTCAGCACACCTACGTCCAGATCGATGAAGACGGAAACCCGCTCGCAAAGTGGTCAGGAAGCGTCACGGCTGCGGAGATCGCTGAGAAAACCGTCTGATGCTTCTGTTCATCGGCGCGATTGTCGCCGGGGCGCTCACGACCCTCGCTCCCTGCGTTCTGCCGCTGCTTCCCGTGATCGTAGGTGGGTCACTGGGGCAGTCGAGTCGAGCCGACCGTCGCCGCGCGTATCTCATTACTGCGTCGCTCGGCATGTC
This sequence comes from Actinomycetota bacterium, assembly GCA_009699025.1. The sequence continues at coordinate 980 of WLOZ01000316.1, read as the reverse complement.
GGTGGTGCTGTTCACTCTCGCGCTCAAGGTCAGCACGGCTCTTATCGGTGTCCCGACCTCCGTGTGGCAATGGGTAAGTGGGCTAATCCTGATCACTCTTGGGCTCGTGTCTGCCTTTCCGGCCCTGTGGGAGCAGGTGTCGATGCGCCTGTCCCTCCAGGGCCGAAGCGCGCGGCGGCTCGCAGCTGCCCGTCAGCGTGAGGGGTCTCTGGGGGCAGTGCTCACCGGAGCGGCACTGGGGCCCGTCTTCACGTCGTGCAGCCCGCTGTACGCGTACGTCATCGTCACCGCGCTGCCCGGTTCATTCACCGATGGGCTCGTGCTGCTAGTGGGTTACGTCATCGGGCTCTGCGGGATGCTGTTGGCGGTCGCGCTTCTGGGGCAACGGGCGATCGGGGGCGCCCGCTGGGCCGCGGACCCGCACGGATGGTTCCGTCGAGCACTCGGCTGGGCCTTCATCCTGGTCGGCGTAGCGATCATCGCAGGCTGGGATAGGGACCTACAGACATGGGTGATCGAAAACTCCCCTGTTCGCCCCTGGGAGCTCGACTCAGGATTCATCCCCAAGTCTGAGTGACGAGGGGGCCTGCACCGGGACGTGACGCGGGCTGGGCACTGCGACCGAGATGAGCCAGGACGTTGCTTCTTGTGTCAGAACAAGACATCACGGGTCTACTTGTGTCAGAAAAAGACAGCACCGCGAGCGGCGGACCTGGCCCGGCTGGCCTCCTGCAAGCAGCTCGCAATTGCGTTGGTAATGCTGGGTTGTATCACTGCTGTCGAGGAGTTGGCTGAGTTGACAGGCCCCCTGCGCAGCGGGTACGTTCGGCGCGGCTCAGAAACTTGAGCCTCATCAAGAGCGACTGAGGGACAGGCCCTGTGAAGTCGCGGCAACCCGGTACACGGGTGCCAATGCCTGATCGATGAGGAGGACAGCATGCGTCAACCAATGTGCTTCGTGGTGATGTGTCGTCGCTCTC
>WLOZ01000315.1 GCA_009699025.1 Actinomycetota bacterium | reverse complement strand
GCCGACGCGGGAGCCACCGTTGACGTGAACCGCTGCCCCGGCGCCTTCGAGCTGCCGGTGGTTGCGCGTGCTCTCGCAGTGGCCGGCTACGACGCTGTCGTCGCCCTCGGAGTAGTGGTGCGAGGTGGCACGCCGCACTTCGAGTACGTCTGTGGCGCGGCCACCGACGGACTGCTGCGGGTGTCACTCGACACGGGTGTGCCCGTGGGCTTCGGCGTCCTCACCTGCGACAACGAGCAGCAGGCGCTCGATCGCAGTGGACTCCCTGGCTCCCACGAGGATAAGGGGCGCGAGGCGTGTGAGGCCGCCCTCGCCACTGCCGTGCTGCTGCGGGGAATCACCGGCCCGTCCCGAGCATGACCGGCGGGCCGGTACTCTGAGCGCGTGAAGACCTTCGACGCACTCTGGGCCGAACTCAGCGCCAAGGCCGCCTCAGGCGACCCGGCGTCGGGCACGGTGTCCCTGCTCGCAGGGGGAGTGCATGCCGTGGGCAAGAAGGTAGTCGAGGAGGCCGCGGAGGCCTGGATGGCCGCTGAGCACGAGTCGCCCGAGCGCGCCGCCGAGGAGATCGCCCAGCTGATCTATCACGCGCAGGCGCTCATGATCGCGGCCGGCGTCAGCCTCGACGACCTCGAGCGACATCTGTAGGGCGTCGTCGCAACCGGTCGAAACCCTCTGCCCCACACCCCAGGAGATTCCATGCTTCGTGTCGCAGTTCCGAACAAGGGCCAGCTTGCCGAGCCAGCCAGAGACATGCTGCGCGAGGCTGGCTACATGCGGTCCGGAGGTCTGCGCGACCTCGTCGTGTCCGACCCCGACAACGACGTTGAGTTCTTCTTCCTCCGGCCGCGCGACGTGGCCGTCTACGTGGGCACCGGAACCCTCGACCTCGGTATCACCGGTCGCGACATGATGCTCGACTCGGGGGCCGATGTCGATGAAATTCTGCCGCTCGGCTTTGCCCCTGCCACCTTCCGGCTTGCCGCCCCAATCGGAACCGCGACCTCGATCGCCGATCTCGCGGGAAAGAGAGTCGCCACCTCGTACCCGGGACTTCTCGGGGGCTGGCTGCTCGAGCAGGGCATCGAGGCGACAGTGGTGTGCCTCGACGGCGCGGTCGAGAACGCTGTGGCGCTCGGAGTTGCCGACTGGGTTGCCGATGTCGTTGCCACCGGTACCACCATGAAGCTCGCCGGCCTCGAGCCGGTGGGAGACCCCATCGTTCGAAGCGAGTCACTCCTCGTGCGCCGGCCGGGGGCCGCTGACGACCCCGCGGTCGACACATTCGTGCGCAGGCTCACCAGCGTGATGGTCGCCCGAAGTTACGTGATGGTCGACTACGACATCAGGTCTGAGACCCTCGAGGCAGCATGTGCGATCACGCCCGGCATCGAGTCACCCACGGTCTCTCCGCTGAGAGAGTCGGGGTGGGTCGCGGTGCGGGCCATGGTGAGGTCGCTCGAGGTTCACCAGGTCATGGACGAGTTGTTCGCGCTGGGGGCCAAGGGAATCATCGTCACCGACATTCACGCCTGCAGGCTCTAGCCTCTCGGCAGAGCGGGGGTGGGGTCAGGCGCGATTCCCGCTATCCGCACGGTTCCGAAGCGGCGCGGACCGAGCGCGAGTGCGATAGGAATCTGAGCCAAGCTCACCGCAACCACCACGAACCACACCGGGGCGAATCCGCCTGTCACATCTCGGATGGCCCCCGACAGCGCCGCGCCGGGCGCACTCGCCAAGTAGGCGATCAGGAAGGTCATGGCCGACAGTCCGGCCGTTGCGCGCGGTGAGGAGCCAAGGTCGATGAGCAGTGAGAGGACAACGCCGAACCCGCCCCCGATTCCGAGCCCGAGCATCAGCATCATCGGAAGGGCGCCTGACGTGGTTCCGATCGCGAGGTAGAGGGCGCCGGCAACGGTGAGCGCGAGTGTCACGAGAAGTACTCGTCGCCGATCCCCGCCGCCTTGGCTCAGCAGGGGGGAGATCATGGCGCCGGTCATGTTGCCCAGGGTTACGGCCCCGAGCATCAGGCCGGCCACCTCGAGGGTCATGCCCGCCTGCTGCAGGCTGGGTGCCACCCACGCCAGCACGATGACGAACGTGGTGCTCTGCCCCGACATGAGTGCCACGCTCAGCCAGGCTGACCCAGAGTTCCACGGTAGCCGGGTCCGGCCTCCCGGCGTGCGCTCGCTGCGGCGGGTGAACGGCAGCCATACGAGCAGCCCCACCATCGCGGGCACCGCCCACACCGCCATCGCGAGAGGTGCACCCACAGCCCCTGCGATGGGGGCGGTCAGGCTCGACACCACGACCGCGCCGAGGGTCAGTGAAAACGTGGTCGCTCCGACCGCCAGCCCAATCGTGTGGGGGAGTCGCTCGGCGATCACCCCCGGCACCATGGTGCCCACCATCGCGATGCCGAGGCCACCGACGACGGACCCGACGTACAGGGTGACCCACAGGGGCGGCACCGCACGCACCGCGCAGCCCACCACGACGAGCAGGGCTCCGAGAGCCATGATGCGCTCGCGGCTGATGAGGTGGGTGATCTGGGCCGACAGAGGCGAGCCGATTCCCATCACGACGACCGTGATGGTGGTTGCCATGCCGATTCTGAAGGCGTCCAAGCCTGTCTCGGCCGCGATCAGCGTGGTCACGGGCGGCACTGCTGCTAAGGACAGCCTCTGGGTGCTCGACACCAGCGTCAGCGCCATGAGAAACCGACGCTGCATCTCGTCAGTATGTCGCCCACGTGTCTGGGTAACCCCACATGGCCGAAACTCCGTGTCATCAGCCACGATGAAGGGGTGTCAGTCCCAAGGTTCGACGGGGTGGAGATCCCCGTGCCACGTTTCGCCGCCGACGACGGTTCGGCCGACCCCGTGCTGGCCGAGGCGCTCAGGCTGTTTGGTGAGGGGGTGGGCAGTCGCGAGCAGGTGAACGTTGCGCTGGGCGCTGCCCGGGTGCTCGTCCCGATGGTTGCGCTCCTCGAGGAGGCCGAAATCGGTGCCGACGGGATCTTGCGTGACAAGTCGAGCTCCATGGCGACGGTGTCGATGGTGGGATCCGACGGGCGTCGCGCCCTACTTGCCTTCACGTCGATGGAGCTCATGCGCGCCTTCAACCGCGAGGCCCGGCCGGCCCCAGCGCTCGGAGCCGAGGCATGTAGGTCGGCCCTTGAGCAGGGTGACGACGCACTGCTGGTCGACTGTCAGGGCCCGGTCCGGTTCGCCGTCACGGCATCGGACCTGGTGGAACTGGCCTCGCGGTCGTCGACCTGATCGAGCGACACGCCGGGTGGAAATCGTCGTGCTGGGACGGTGAACGCGACAGGCTTGGCCCAAGGCGTCCGCTGAGGGTGCCGCCAACGAAGGAGTCATGATGGGCCGCAAGTTCCTCGCCGAGATGCTCGGCACAGCAATTCTGGTCTTCCTGGCTGTCGGAGCGGCGGTGTCCGGAATCGCAGGTTCCGTGGGGGCCGGTACCCCTGCGGGGCCAGCCAGTGGAGTGGTGGGGGTGGCGCTCGCCTTCGGCCTCGCACTCGTGGCCATCGCGTACGCCTTTGGCCCCATCACCGGCGCGCATGTGAACCCCGCTGTGACCCTGGCATTCTTTGTGTCGGGGAAGATGCGGGCGGCCGAGGCAGCGGTCTACTGGGTTGCCCAATTCCTCGGCGCCATCGTCGGGGCCGGGCTGCTGCACTATCTCGTGGTCTCGTTCGGGGTCACCGACCAAACCGG
>WLOZ01000314.1 GCA_009699025.1 Actinomycetota bacterium | reverse complement strand
CGCCGATGACGAGGGGGTCGATCCGCCCGATCCACCACAGGCGGCGAGTACGGCCGACAGTGCCACAGCCCCCACGATGAGCGCATTCCTGTGCAGCGTCACGATTTCTCCTAGTGGTGTGCAGTGGTGGGTGAGAATTCAATCGAATCGAGGAACTGGCCGTCATGGGCGACCACGACACCGGCCTTGAGTACGGTTCGGCGCTGAGGTCGGTCGATGACCACCTGCGCGGCACCTTCACCCTCGACGAGGATGAGGTCGGCGGGGTCGCCGACGCGCAGTGCGCTCGAGGGCAGTCCGAGGATGTCGGCGCCTCCCTCGACGGCGATGAGTAGCGGCTCGGTGAGCTCCTCGTCGGTGCGCGCATCAGTGCGGTAGGCAGCCAGGTACGCCCGCTCGAGCATGTCGGCATTGCCGAATGGGGTCCACGGGTCGCGGATTCCGTCGGACCCGAGGCCTACCCGCACTCCCTCGCGCCTCAGCAGCGAGTAGGGCACGAGCGAGTCAGCGCCCAGCGCACAGGTCACGATAGCCACGTCGGCGCGCACCAACAGGTCGATCACGCCCACGAGTTCTGCCTCGGGAAGTTGGCCGAGGCAGAAGGCGTGGCTGATGGTGAGGCGTCCGACGAGCCCCGCGGACAGCGCCCTCTGAGCGAGCACGGCCACCTGACGAACTCCTTCGGCGCCAAGGTCGTGGAGGTGGACGTCGATCTCGACGCCGTGCTCGGCTGCGATGGCGTACAGGAGGTCGATTTGCGCATCGGCATCGCCGTCGAGGCTCCACGGGTCGAGGCCGCCCACCACGTGGGCGCCCGCGTCGAGGGCGTCGCGGAGCAGCGAGTCGGTGCCCGGGGCAACGATCACTCCGAGTTGCGGGAAGGCGACCACCTGCACATCGATGGCCGACGACAGCGCGGCTGCCGCATCACGGACGCCGACCACGTTCGTGAGACCGTGCGTCGGAGCGACATCGACATGCGCGCGCATCGCTCGTGTGCCGCTCACCACGGCCTGGCGAAGGATAGCCGAGGCGCGACTCTCGACCGAGACATCGCTTCTGGCTCGGGTAACAACGTCGTACTCAATGAGCTCACGCAGGCTGGTGGCTGGGCCCCTCGCCAGCCATGGCTGCCCCCAGAAGGTCTTGTCAGGGTGTGCGTGCGCATCAGTCAGCGACGGCAGCGCCATCAGTCCGCCACCCTCGATCACCCGGTCACCCCTCGCGGTTCTGGGTGGGGCCAACTCAACGATGCGGCCGTCGCGCACGACGAGATCGACCGCGGGGTTGCCCCACGGCCTGACATCCCTCACGACCACCTGCACTCGACACATCCACAGCTCAGGGGACGAATCTCTGGCCTTCGCCCACGCTCATTCATATGATTATCAGACAACTGATGACTTGGGAAGGGCTCGATGAAGAAGATCGAACGGATCTCGCTGGTCGACGCTGCCATCGATGAACTGCGTGGCGCGATCTCCTCAGGTACCTGGCCCGTCGGCTCCCGGATCCCCACCGAGCAGCAACTGGCCGAGCAGCTCAACCTCAGCCGCGCCACGGTGCGCGAGGCCGTACGGGCCCTCGCCCACGCGGGGCTACTGGTCACCCGCCAGGGCGACGGCACCTTCGTTGAGGCACAGCACGAAGGAACCGTTGCGCTGGCGCGCAGGCTTGCTGAGGCACGCACTCGCGATGTGATCGAGGTCCGACGAGGGCTCGACGTCGTCGCTGCAGGACTCGCCGCGCAGAAGCGCACTGCCGACGACCTCGAGCGACTCTCCGCGGCTCGCGAGGCTCGCGCCGACGCAGCCCGCCGCAGTGACGCCGCCGGGTTTGCCGAGGCCGACGTCGCCTTCCACCACAGCGTTGCGAGAGCCTCTCACAACGAGGTGCTCGTCGATCTCTACGGCGGCTTCGTCGAGGCGCTCCGTGAGTCACTCGACACCTCCCGCTGCCTCGACTCGTACGATCCGTCGAACGACCCTCACGATGACCTCATCGCCGCCATCACCTCTGGTGACACTCCCTCTGCGACGGCGGCTGCCGAACGAATCCTTGACGACCAGAACCGCTCGAACGACCATGCGGCGTCGTCTGTCGGGCCTGGCGCATGAGCCCCACCGGTCCCGTCGACCTGCTGATCAGCGGTGCCTTGTCCGTCGAAACCATGGGCGGGAGCATCGGTAGCACCGGCGCGTCGCTGGTTGGTGGCTGGGTCGCCGTAACGGACGGCTTGGTGGTGGGGGTAGGTGCTGCCACCGATGCTGCTCCCGCCGCCCGTGAGGTCATCGACGCCCGTGGGTGCCTCGTGACTCCTGGGCTGGTCAACGCCCACCAGCACCTCTACCAGAACCTCACCCGCTCGATGCTGGCCAACGGCGTGGCCGGCCTCACCGACTGGTTCTGGACCTACTTCAGCCGATGGCAGCACCTCGACGAGGAGGCGGTGCGCACCTCGACCCGGCTCGGCCTGTTCGAGTTGGCCCTGTCAGGGGCCACCACATCGGCCGACCACCTCTACATCCATCAGGAACCGGGCTGGATCGACGCCCAGGTTGAGGAGGCACTCGACGTCGGAATGCGCCTCACCGCGGTGCGTGGGTCAATGACACTCGGACCCGACGACGGTGGGGTGTGCCTCGCGTCGATGGTTGAGGATGAGGAACACGTCCTCAACGACTGCGAGCGGCTCGTGCGCGTGCACCACGACCCCTCCCCAACGTCAATGACCCAGATCGCCTTCGGGCCCAGCACCTTGATGAGCTCGACCGAGTCGGTCTTCCGCCGCTCCGCCGAACTTGCCCGCAACCTCGGGGTCCGCTTGCACACGCACGTGGCCGACGACCCCGAGGAGGAGGCGTTCGTGCGGCAGCGCTACCGGATGCGACCGATCGAGAAGATGGCCGACCTCGGTTGGATGGCGCCCGACGTGTGGTTCGCGCATGTGGTCTACCCCTCGCCACGCGAGATCGCGAGCATGGCAGAGCACGGGGTATCCGTGGCTCACTGCCCGAGCGCCATGGTGATCGATGGAGGTATCCCCGGTGGCCCGGCGCCAGTGCGCGAGATGATCGACGCCGGCGTGAACGTCTCCATCGGCTGCGACGGCGCGACCGCGGCTGACCACCAGTCGCTCTGGCTGGAGACGAAGTTCGCGATGCTCCTCGCCCGTCTGCGAGGGGGCTCGGTGTCAGCGATGACCGCCCGCGACGCGCTGTGGCTGGCCACCCGGGGTGGAGCAGCGGCGCTCGGACGCGAGGGTCAGATCGGGGTGCTGACGCCGGGAGCGTGCGCCGACATCTCCCTGTGGCGTCTCGATGACATCGCTCATGCGGGCGCCCATGCCGACCCGGTCACCGCCCTCCTCCAGGGCGGTCCGACCGGAGTGTGGTCGTCGTTCGTGGGCGGACAGCCCCTCGTGCGCGACGGTCACCTCGTTGGAATCGACGAGCAGCGTGAGGTTGCGCGGCACTCAAACGCCGCGCGGCGACTGCAGCAGCTGTGAACCACGGCGAACCACGGCGACCCACGGCGACCCACGGCGATTCACAGGGCTTCGCGGCATGCTCCGCACCGCATACCTCTGCCATCGACGTCTTGAATTCATTGGCGCGGCACCTTGCGTTCACCGCAGTGACCCTCGACGCCGAGGTCGCGGGCCTAACGTGACGATCATTATGTCGTCACGTCGGACGGTTCCAGAGTCCCCACCTGACGCGCCTGCCGCGCGGGGCTCCGGGCGGG
>WLOZ01000313.1 GCA_009699025.1 Actinomycetota bacterium | reverse complement strand
TCGCTGCCCGAATTCTGGCCCACCACCGATGGTGTGGCGGTGCGCGCGGCACTGCGCCGCCTCGACGAGGCCGCCAGTTCCGAGGGTTCCGAGGGTTCCGAGGCGTCCGAGGCGTGACGCCCCGGGGGTGTTGATTCTCACGTCGCGCCCTGTGCCGTGCGGCTTTAGGGTGGGTATGTGCCTACGGTGTGTTGGATCGTCGAACTGAACAATGTCGGACTGTTGGGCGAGGTTCACTCGCTGCGCCAGTTGGTAGCGTGCGCCGGGTTCGCTGACGCTGGGTCGCCGAAATCGGCAAGTGACCTTCGCGGGGCCGACGTCGTGGTGGTGTGGGCCGATCGCCCGCTGCCCGCCGACCTCGTATCGGCCCTGACGGCCCCCGACGTGCGGTGCGTTCTCGCGGGGCCAACCCTCACTGATGCCGACCCCGATGGAATATTCGCCGCTGCTGCTGGGCTTCGCGTCGACGGCGTCACCCCGGTTCACGACGCGCGCGTTCGGGCGACCTCCAGCACTCCGGAAGCCCTGCGCCCGAGCGGTCACCGGCATCACAGCCTCGGCCACGTGGGCGAGCACGACCACCTCACCGACAGGGTCGCGCTCGCCTCAACCACGGCCGACGACGTGATGGTGCTGCTGTCGGCGCGCGTCGGTCTCGCCGAGCAGCCGGTGCTGACCTGGCGCCCCGCCACGGCGACGGCGGCCTACACCCTGGGCGCTGGGCCCGACGCGGTTTCTGACCGCAGTGCCACCCGCATGGTCATTGCCCTGCTGCGCCTGATGTGCGGCACCCCTGAGCCTGCGCCGGTGGGGGTGGGGCTCCTGGGGTACGGGGCGATTGGCCACGAGCACAGCCGTGCCGTGAGGGCGGTTCAGGGGCTGTCGCTCTCGGCCGTGTGCGACAGCGCCGACGAGCGTCGGCAGGCGGCCGCTGAGGCCGCGCCGGGCGTGGTGACCACCGGCTCAGCCGATGAGCTCATCGCTCGCGACGACGTTGACCTCATCGTGGTGTCCACACCACCCAGCACACATGCGGTCTGGGCGCTGCGCGCCATTGAGGCCGGAAAGCACGTGGTGGTTGAGAAGCCCTTCGCGATTCGAAGCGAGGAGGCCGACGCCGTGCTGGCGGCCGCCGATGCTGCCGGACTCCTCGCCGTGGTGTATCAGAATCGGCGCTACGACCCCGACCATCTGGCGATTCGTTCGGTGGTGCGGGCGGGCACGATCGGCGAGGTGTTCTCAGTCGAGACCTTCGTGGGCGGCTTCGGCCACCCCTGTAACCTCTGGCACTCCGATGAGGACGTCAGCGGAGGCGCCTTCTACGACTGGGGCTCGCACGTGCTCGATCAGATTCTCGATCTGATGCCGGCTGAGGTCGAGTACGTCACAGCCACCAACCACAAACGACGGTGGTTCGACGTAACGAATGCCGACCACTCGCGGGTCACGCTGCGCTTCGTCGATGGGTCCGAGGCCGAGTTCGTGCACTCCGACATCGCTGCTGCCCTCAAGCCGCGCTGGTACGTGCTGGGTACCGACGGCGCGGTGGTGGGCACCTGGCGATCAGAGCGAGTGGTGTCGCGCAACGACGTTGGAACGCTGCTTGAAGACGTGCTCGCGCCAGCCGACTCGCCTCCTCTGCTCGATCTCCACGCCTCCGACGGAAGTGTCACCAGGCTCGCCACCCCCCTTCCCGAGCCCTATGGGTTCCACCGCGAGGTGGCCGACCACATCCGGCTCGGCCTGCCAATGGAAGTGACCGGAGCCCAGTCGCGCCGGGTGCTCGCCGTGATGGAGGCCGCCCGAGCCTCGGCTGCCACCTCGGGGCGTCCGGTGAGCCCCCGATGAGCGGCTTGGTGCGGTGGGGCTTCCTCGGTGCTGGCTTCATTGCTTCCAAAGCGATGGCGCCAGCGCTGCGCGAGGTTGCGGGAGCCTCGCTGCAGGTCGTGGGCGCCCGCGACCTCGCGCGTGCGGAGGCTCTCGAGCCCGTCAGGGCAACCACGTCGTACGCCGAGGTGTGCGAGGCCGACGACGTCGACGCGGTGTACATCTCGCTTCCCAACGACGCCCATCTCGAGTGGGTCGTTCGGGCGCTTGAGGCTGGCAAGCACGTGCTGTGCGAGAAGCCCCTGGCGATGAACGCGGCCGAGGTCGCCCAGATTCAGGCTGCCGCCGATCGCACCGGCCTGCTGGCGGTGGAGGCGGCCTGGAACCGCTGGCACCCGCGCACGCGCCGCGCTGAGGAACTCGCGCTCGAGATGTCGGGCCCGCGCAGTATGGCGGCGTGGTTTACCTTCCCGGGGGTGCCGACCGACAACTATCGGCTTGAGGCTCGCCGCGGTGGCGGGGCGCTGCTCGACGTCGGCACCTACGCGGTGGCGGCGGCGCACTGGGCGCTGGACGCCGACGTCTTCGACGTCGACGTGGCGAGCGCGAACGTCGGATCGACGGGGGTCGACCTCACCACCACGGCTGTTCTGAGTTGCGGGGCGGGTAGGGCGGAGGTCCGGTCGTCGTTCGAGCAGCCGGAGTCGCAGGGGCTGAGGGTTGAGTCGGGTGATCGAGTGATCGACCTCGGAAGCCAGGCTTTCACCAGTTGGCGGGCGCCGTCGGAGCTGCTCGTGGTGGAGGGGGGAGTCGGGGGAGTCGGGGGAGTCGGGGGAATCGGGGGAATCGAGCGGGTCGAGACGTTCGAGGCCTGTGACGCCTACCAGCTCATGCTGGAGGCGATGTCGGCTCGGGTACGCGGAGATGACGCCTGGCTGCTGCCGCTATCGACGTCGTGGCAGGTGGCAGCGACCCTCGACGCGATTGCTGCCTTCGCGACGTCGAACTAGGCGGTCGCTCAGAGCTTGCGGAGTACGGCCACGACCTTGCCCACGATCATGGCGTGGTCTCCCATGATGGGCTCGAAGGCCGGGTTATGCGGCATGAGCCACACGTGGCCGTCGCGCTGGCGGTAGGTCTTGACGGTGGCCTCGTCGTCGAGCATCGCGGCCACGATGTCGCCATTCTCGGCGGTGTTCTGGCTACGCACCACGACCCAGTCGCCGTCGCAAATCGCGGCGTCGATCATCGACTCGCCCACGACGCGCAGCATGAACAGATCGCCCTGGCCCACCAGTTCGCGGGGGAGCGGCATGATCGATTCAACCTGCTGCTCGGCAAGAATCGGGCCGCCGGCGGCAATGCGACCCACCATGGGTACGTAGGCAGGCAGGGGCGCTGAGTCGTTGATGTCGGTCTCATCGGTGCCATCGGTGCCATCGGTGCCATCGGTGCCATCGGTGCCATCGTGGACTGACGATACTGACGGTCGAGTCGAGATGACATGGCCGTCGGGGTGACGCAGTTCGATGGCCCGCGGCAGGTTCGGATCGCGGCGCAGGTAGCCCAGCCGCTCGAGGCTGCTGAGTTGGTGGGCGACGCTTGAACTCGACGTGAGCCCCACCTGCTCACCGATCTCGCGCATGCTCGGCGGGTAACCGCGCGTCTCGACGGCCTCGACGATGGCCTCCAGAACCTTGCGCTGACGCGGGGTGAGGCCGCTGGAGTCGGGGGGGCCGTCGGGAAGCTCGGTGACGGTGGTGCCGGGGGTGCCGGGGGTGCCGGGGGTGCCGGGGGTGCCGGGGGTGCTGCGTGGGCGAGTCATCGTGCCTCCTGGCGGCTGCTCTCTCGGCGAGGAAGGTCTCGTGTCAGACCCCTCGGGCACTGTGCTGGTGTGCCGTTCGAGACAGTACCCCAATTCGAACAGATTTGC
>WLOZ01000312.1 GCA_009699025.1 Actinomycetota bacterium | reverse complement strand
TGCCGATGAACTGCTCGCGATGCGTACCGGTCCCAGCCGGCAGCTCTTGGCGGTCGCGGCTGAGGAGATTCAATCGCGGGAGATGTTCACCCTCATCGCCGAGCAGCGCACGGCGTACCGAGCGGTGATGCATGCCGTCGAGCGGGCGCACGCGGCCGATCGCAAGCGAGTGATCGTCGTAACCGGCGGGCCCGGCTCAGGCAAGAGCGTGATCGCGCTGTCGCTGGTGGGCGAGCTGGCGAGGCAGGGGAAAGCGGTAGTGCACGCCACGGGTTCTCGGTCATTCACCCAGACGCTGCGCAAGGTTGCCGCACGTCGCTCCCCGCGAACGCGTGACCTCTTTAAGTACTTCAACTCGTTCATGGAGGGGGCACCCAATTCCCTCGATGTGGTCGTGTGCGACGAGGCGCATCGCATCCGAGAGACCTCGGTGAACCTCTACACGAAGGCCGCACTGCGCACAGGCAGACCGCAAATCGAGGAGCTCGTTGACATCGCGCGCGTCCCGGTGTTCCTTCTCGACGAGCATCAAGTGGTGCGGCCTGGTGAGCTCGGGTCACTCGCGGAACTGACCGCGTACGCCGAGGTGCGCGGCCTCGACATTCAGCACGTCAGCCTCGATGAGCAGTTCCGGTGCGGGGGATCTGATTCGTACATCCAGTGGGTGCAGCGACTACTCGGACTCCTCCCCGGCGGACCAGAGCAGTGGCAGGGAGATCCCGCCTTCGAGGTGCGCGCCGTCGATTCACCGGCAGAGCTGTCAGGGGGGCTGGAAGCTCGCCGCGCCGAGGGATTTGGGGCCCGCATGACTGCCGGATTCTGCTGGCCGTGGAGCGATCCCCGCTCTGACGGAAGTCTCGTAGGTGACGTCGTAATCGGCGAGTGGTCGCGGCCATGGAACCTCAAGGGCGACCGGTCTGTTGGCGGCGCTCCGCCTTCTGCGCTGTGGGCGACTGATCCGGCCGGCTTCGACCAGGTGGGCTGCATCTACACGGCGCAGGGGTTTGAGTACGACTGGAATGGAGTGATCATCGGCCCCGATCTCGTCGTGCGTGACGGCGAATGGGTGGCGAGGCGCAGCGAGAACAAGGACCCCGACTTCAAGAGTGCCAAGAAGGTGTCGGACGACGAGTTCGGCGCACTGGTTCGGAACGTCTACAAGGTGCTACTCACGCGCGGGATGATCGGGACGCTCATCTACTCGACCGATGCGGAAACGCGTGAGTTCCTCAGGGGTCTGGTCGGGTAGTGCGTAGCAGGAGCATTCGCGCTGCTTCGGCGGCGCTCAAATTGTGAGCCAAGAAACACTTCTGCGCCATCGTGGTCGGCCGCGCCTATTGCATGCCGCCATTGGCCGCGGTCATGGCCCGCGTGGCCGAAGCAGGTGCACCTGCTTCGCGAGGCCGCCGGATGGGCGACCTAGCCGACGTTCGAGGACTTCGCCGACCGCTACGGGGCTACCGTGTGCGGCGCGGCCGCCTACCTTGCTGGGCGGGTGACTGCCAGCGGGATGTGCCGATCGCTTCGCCGCGTGTGAGCCGGTCAGCGGTGTGTGCCAGCTTGTCGATCACGCCCTCGGACAGTCCTGTGGGGACCGGTGTGCGGGAGACTGCGTCGGCACACAGGTTGACGGCGGACTCGACCAGTGTGGCCGCACGGTCGGGAGTGATGACCTTCCACGAGCGAACCTCAGCGACGATGCGCTCGGCGCTGATCTCGCGGTGGTCGAACGTGCCGTCGATAGACAGGGCGAGGCGGAAGCCCTCGTCGATCATGTCGCGCTGGTGCAGGTTGGGGACGGTGTCGTAAGCCGGCGCCAGCACTGTTGTGTTCTCGGTGTGCAGCAGGGCGATGTTCTTCGCGTGCGCGTCGTTGTCGCCGAGCATGATGCTGAAGACGAGGCGGCGGACCCACTGTTCGAGCACAGTGCTGCTGCGGGGGATGTCGGAGAGCATGCGCGCGATCCGCCCGGTGGAGGGCCGGGCCGGGTTGCCGGCGCGATGCGGATCCTCGAACTTCGAGTCTGCGGTGCGCCAGTTGAGGCCGAGGGCCTGCGCGGCATCTTCCTGGTGGATCAGCGTGACGGTGCCGTCGGGCTTGGTACGGCGGTCGTAGCGCTCGATCGCCAGGAAGACGACATCGTTCGCGACGTGAAGGCTCGAGGCGTAGTCGGCCAGTCCGGCTGACTGGGCGAGCAGGTGTCCGTAGTGCTCGTCGATCAGCCGCGAGGCGCGGTGGGGGACCTGGGGCTTGAGGATGTGGGTGGAGTGTGCGGTGCCGTGCGGCTGGCCCCAGCCGCGTCCGGCGCGCCTCGCCAAGACCTTGGGCTGGTAGCCGGGCAGCGTCGAGCGGCTGTCGTCGGGGACGGCCTGGTCTGTGTCGCTCAGCGCCTGGCGCAGCCGGTCGGCCAGGGCGCGCTCGGACAGCTTCTCGACCCATCCGGCACTGGCATCGGTGGGGGAGACGCTAGCGGGCAGGACCGTGACGGCGCCGGCGACTGAGCCGCCGAACTCGCGCAGCAGGGCCAGCAGGTCGCCCGGGTCTACCCCTCGGCGGCTGGCCATGACGGTTCGGTGGTTGCCCTCGGGGAGGTACCCGCCGAGGAGGTTGGACAGCTCCTCAACTGGCACCTGCTGCCCGGGTAGGGCGGTGAAGCTCTCGGTCAGGGTAACGCCGTTCGGGTCGTAGCTGGGCTCGACGCGCATCGAGATTCGGGACCGGTTCGCCCCCGGGCGCAGCTCGCCAACGACTGTGTCGTGCAGCCGCATGATGAGGGGCTCAGGCATCGGGTGCCTCCGCGCCGTCGGGAGCGCGAGGGGTGTCTGGGGCGTCAGGGAGGGTCAGCGAGATCTCGGCGCCGAGCTCGCCGAGAACGCGGAGCAGACGGGTGACCCTCATGCCGAGCTCGCCTGACTCAAGGTCGCCGATGTAGTCACGTGTCACGCCGGCGCGCTCGGCAAGCTCGGCCTGGGTCAGGCCGAGCTGGCGTCGGCCTGCGGCCAGTGCGGCCGACAGGTCCTGTCCCTTGCGGATTCGCACGCGCATCGCAACCGCTCCTTTCGATGACTCCAGATATTGTGCGGTGGAATCCCCGCACGGTTAGTATGTGGGAATAGTACCGCATCAGCTGAATGCGGGGAATACGCCGCATAGGTGTGTCCAGGGGATCACGAGGATTCTGAGGAGTTCGATCCCGAACCAGTTCCACTCCTTGGCGGACCAACGCCGAGGCTCACCGATCTCCCGTCGCCGCATGCCTTGAGGCGGTGGGTGGGTGGACCGCCGACCGCCTTCACCGCGTTGCCGGCCGTCTCGGCGCATCACGTGCTCGGGAGCTGAGTTCGCCAGCGTCACATCATCAGCCCGGCACCGGCGCCAGCGGAGTCAAAACCCTCAGATTCCTCCATCTTCACCCCCTCCACCACCGTGGAAACACGGTGCTTTCCCACGCAACCATCGCCCCCGATTGAGCCCCCCGCGTGGTGCTGCTACCCGCTCAGATGTGTGTCAGAGTCATGCCGTGGAAACCACTGCCTCCGCCCCGATGATTCGCTTCGAATCGGTGGGGCGCACCTACGACGACGGCACGGTCGCCGTTCACGACCTGTCGCTCGAGGTCAACGCCGGAGAGATCTGCGCGCTCGTTGGCCCGTCGGGATGCGGCAAGACCACGGCGATGCGAATGGCGAATCGACTCGGCTCGCTCACCACGGGCCGCATCTTGATCAACGGACGCGACATCGCCACCGAAGACCCCGTCGATCT
>WLOZ01000311.1 GCA_009699025.1 Actinomycetota bacterium | reverse complement strand
GCATCAATGCTGCTGCGGAACGCATCGCCAACTCCCAGCCCCTTATCGAGCGCGTACAGGGGCGCGAACTGAAGGAAGAAGATGACGATCAGGCCCGGGATGACGCAGAGTACGAGTCCGACAGCGGTCAGGATTCCGAAGACGATCGCCACCACGATGTACTTGCCGAGATTGTTGCCCGTGGTGAGGTCGGCGAAGGCCGGCGCCTCGCCCTTACTGGTGCGCAGGGCGGCGCGATAAACGCCGATCGTGGCGATCCAGGCCAGGGCGCCAAAGATGATTCCGGTGATGACCCCGGCGGTAAGAGTGGTGGCCAAGCTCGCCACGCACGCCCCGCCGGTGACGATCGTGCCATTATCGGTCACCACCGTGTTGCCGCAGTTGCTCGCCAGTGAGTTGGTGAGCGCGTTGGACACCAGCGTCTGCACGAGCCGAATCACGAACACCACGGCCGCGAGGCCGATCAGAATCGCGGCGTACTGGCCAAACTTTTTGAACGCCCACGACACCGCGATGCCGACATCAACCTTGCCACCGGGCATTCCCGGAGTGTCTGACACGGGCGGCGGGGGCGGCGGCGGGGGCGGCGGCGTGCCACCGGCGGGAGGGGGAGGGGGCGGGGGCGGCGGGGTTGAGCCCTCTTCGGGGGCTCCGGGCTGATCGCTCACGGGGAATCTCCTTGGATGCGGGCCATGCCTCGGCCGGTCGGCCGAGCAGCTACGCGCCAATTATCGCGCTCCACACGCCCAACGGAGCCCATTGCAAACACACAAATTTCACGGAGTGTCGTCGAGGTGACACTCCGCGCACGGCGGACAAGCCGTCAGCGAGCCGCCATGATGGCCCGCATCAGCGCAGCGGTGGCGCTAGGAGTGCGTCCGACCTTCACGCCCGCGGCCTCGAGGGCCTCCTGCTTGGCCGCTGCTGTTCCGGCCGAGCCCGACACAATGGCACCCGCATGGCCCATCGTTTTGCCCTCGGGTGCGGTGAACCCGGCGACATAGCCGACCACCGGCTTGCTGACGTTGTCCTTGATGAAGGCCGCTGCGCGCTCCTCGGCATCGCCACCGATCTCGCCGATCATCACGATCGCATCGGTGTCGGGGTCGGCCTCAAAGGCAGCCAGACAGTCGATGTGCGTGGTGCCGATGATGGGGTCTCCGCCGATGCCCACGCATGTCGAGAAGCCGATGTCGCCGAGCTCGTACATCATCTGGTAGGTCAGCGTGCCCGACTTCGACACGAGCCCAATGCGACCGGCCTTGGCGATGTCGCCCGGAATGATGCCCACGTTTGCCACGCCCGGAGTGATGACGCCTGGGCAGTTAGGACCGACAATACGCGTGGTGCCAGCGTTCTGCGCGTACTGGAAGAACTCGGCGGTGTCGAACACCGGAACGCCCTCGGTGATCACGATGCACAGCGCAACGCCGGCGTCGACTGTCTCGATGACCGCTCCCTTGGTGAATTGGGGAGGAACGAAGACCACCGAGGCGTTCGCGCCCGTGGCTGCCACGGCCTCGGGCACCGAGTTGAACACGGGAATGCCGTCGATTACCTGGCCGCCCTTGCCCGGGGTGACGCCCGCGACCACGTTGGTGCCGAAGGCCACCATGCGACGGGTGTGCTTGGCACCCTCCTGGCCGGTGATGCCCTGAACCAGGATGCGTGAGTCGGCATCGAGAAAGATCGCCATGTCTAGAGTCCCTTCGATGCGAGTTCGGCCACACGGCGGGCCGCGCCGTCCATGGTCTCGACCAGTTCAATCACGGCGAGCCCCGACTCGGTGAGGATGCGACGACCCTCGACCGCGTTGTTGCCATCGATACGGCACACGATGGGCTTGGTCACCGGGGCGCCGCGGGTTTCGAGCATCGCAATCGCCTGAACGATGCCGTTGGCCACCGCGTCGCACGCGGTGATGCCACCGAACACGTTGACGAACACCGCGCGCACCTGCGGATCGTTCAGCACTATGTCGAGGCCGTTGGCCATGACCTCGGCGCTGGCGCCTCCGCCGATGTCGAGGAAGTTGGCAGGCTTGACGCCGCCGAACTCCTCGCCCGCGTAGGCGACCACGTCGAGGGTCGACATCACCAGGCCGGCACCGTTTCCGATGATGCCCACCTCGCCCGAGAGCTTCACGTAGTTGAGGTCGAACTCGGCCGCCCTGAGCTCGATTGCGTCGACGTTGTCGCGGTCGACGAGGTCGGCGTGCGAGTCGTGCCGGTAGGCGGCGTTGTCGTCGAGGGTGACCTTGCCGTCGAGGGCGACGATGCGCCCGTCGGGAGTGCGCACCAGCGGGTTGACCTCCACCAGCGTGGCGTCCTCGCGCGCGAGCACATCCCACAGCTTCTGCAGCACTACGACGACTTGGTCGCGCACGTCGGCCGGGAAGTTGGCGGCGTCAGCGATCTCGGCAGCCTTCTCGGGAGTGCAGCCCTCGAGGGCATCGACCCGGATCATGGCGAGGGCCTCGGGGTTGTTGACGGCGACCTCTTCGATCTCGACACCACCCTCGACGCTCGCCATGGCGAGGTACGAGCGGTTGGAGCGGTCGAGCAGGAACGACACGTAGTACTCGGAGTCGATGTCGGCGGCCTCGGTCACGAGCACGCGGCGCACGGTGTGGTCCTTGATATCCATGCCCAGGATGTCGGCGGCCCGTGCCATGGCCTCATCGGGAGTCTCGGCAAGCTTCACACCGCCAGCCTTGCCACGGCCCCCGACCTTCACCTGCGCCTTCACGACAACGGTGGTGCCGATCGTGCGCGCGGCCTCGTACGCGGCTTGAGGGGTCGAGCAGACCTCGCCCGGAACGACAGGAACCCCATGCGCTCCGAAGAGTTGCTTGGCTTGGTACTCGTACAGATCCACTGATCTACCGTCCTCGGCGTCGGGAAGTATTCGCTCCGCAGCCTAGGGGTGCGGCCTCACTCGTCGTCGTCAGGGTGGACGCTCGCCCGCACCCAGTCGACGATGGCGGCGGTGGGGGTGCCGGGCGTAAACACGCGGGCCACCCCGAGCGCCTCGAGGTCGGTGATGTCAGATTCGGGGATGATTCCGCCGCCGAACACGCGAATGTCGGAGGCCCCTCGCTCACGCAGCCCATCGATGACCGCAGCGAAGAGCGTCATGTGCGCGCCTGACAGCACTGAGAGGCCAATGGCGTCGGCGTCCTCCTGCACGGCGGTCTGCACGATCTGCTCCGGCGTCTGGTGAAGCCCGGTGTACACCACCTCAATGCCGGCATCACGCAGGGCGCGTGCCACCACCTTGGCACCGCGGTCGTGGCCATCGAGCCCCGGCTTGGCGATGACCACACGGATCGGTGACGACTGCGACATCAGGCTCCTTCCGGGCCACGCGCTCGGGCCGCATCACAAATGTGTATCCCCGTAGCGTAGCGACGCGTCGCGCGCGCCTTCATCGGCTACTGTGCCCGCGTGGGCAACGAGCCGGAGGGACAGCGTGCGACATCGTCGGCACCTGGCAATCCACTCGCGCGGGTGACCCGTCTGACCGGATCGGGAATGCGCGCACTGTTCAGCACTGAAGGCGTGCGCGGCACCGCCATGGAGGCCGCCTGGATCACCACCCACCTCGCCATGTACCCCCTCGGACTCGTGCGCGAGAGCACGCTGAGGGGGGTGGAGCGACATCGCCTCGACCATCTACCGCCCGAGCAGCGCGGCCTACTGGCCGGAGACATCGAGGCCGCCGGAACGCCGATCGTGCTGGTGCACGGTCTGGTCGACAACCGCTCGAT
>WLOZ01000310.1 GCA_009699025.1 Actinomycetota bacterium | reverse complement strand
GACGTCGTCGGTCGAGAGGCCCAATTCGGCGGCGGCCTCGTCGGGGGTGAGTGGCGTCAACGATCGCATCACGTGTCGGGCCAGAGCCCGCTGGTCATCGGGGAGGTCGAGGATGTCCGACATGGTGAGAGGGGCCTCGTCGCCGACCGCGTCGTCGAGGTGGTCGTTGAGGCGTCGGAACATGCCGTCGGAGCTCATGCCAGCTCCGGCATGAGGATGGGCTCGGGCTGCGGCCGGCACACCTGGCACCAGAGGGTGCCACCGACCACGATCGACTTCGGTGGCTCTTCTCCGAACACGGTGATGATGAAGGGCATCGCTGCGTGATGGGTCGCGCACACCCCCCGCCCGCAGAAGCGGCAGACTCCGCGTGCACTGTCGTCGCACTGTGCGCACAGCATCGGCGCACTCCCTTCGTCGAGAAGATGTGGCGTTCGGTGGCGAGCGGTGATGCGTTGCCGTGGCTATCTCAGTCCACACTAGACCGTGTCATCTCCAGGACCGGTCTCAAGTGGATCATTCGCGGGCGCGACTTCGCCGAGGCGGGCCCAGAGGCCGCTCGCCGCGGGGGCCGCGTCGGCGAGTTCGGTCGGCCCGTCGTCTACCGAGTGGCTGAGGTCTGCCCACAGCCCCACGGTCGCGGTGTCAACCGGCAGGTGCGAGCGAAGCCACATCATCGCGAACAGCCCGATGCCGCGACGGAGCTCGGCCGCCTTCTCCTCGAGCGCGGCGATCTCAGCCTCGTCGGCTCGACCGGCGTTGCGGCCGATGGCGATCTCTCGCTGCAGCGCGACCAGCTTCTCGGCCTTCTCCGCCGCGTCGGTGCCGTAGCGCGCCTCGAAGTGGTCGAGCAGCTCGGCCACGCTGCTGCCACCTCCGAGCGCGGCCTGCTCGCTCGCGTTGGCTCCGTGGCTCTTGAGGTCCTGGCGCACCCAGCGCGACGACAGCGGAATGCCGAGCGCCACGATGCCGGCCGCGATCGCGAACACCATCACGCCGGTGAGTGTGATCACTAGTGCCGACATGCCCTCGGCCTCGGTGAGGCGGTTGAACGACGAGTGCAGGGTGATGGCCACCAGAAGCCCGCCGAGCCCGACTCCGAGTCGCGTGTACCAGGCCCTGCCCGACGTCACCACGATGGCGGCCCCGACGATCGCCGTGCACCCGGCATGCATGAGGTTGGTCGACGACACGCGGGCCAGCGCGAGGGCGACGCCCTCGTTCTCGCCCACGCGCTCGAGGTAGAGCCAGTTCTCGCGAATGGCGAAGCCGGTGCCCGCCGCGAGTCCGAGCACGGCGCCGTCGACGAACCACTGGCAGCGGTGGCTGAGTGAGAGGAAGGGCAGGGCGAACGACTTCGAGATCTCCTCGAAGATCGGAGCCCCGAGCACGATCAGGGACGAGAGCCCGTAGGTGGCGGCCCACCAGTCGTTGGCGTAGATGACGATGTAGGTCGAGGCGAATCCCCACAGCAGGCTCAGCACGACGAGGGGGGTGAGTCGTCTGGCATTTCGTCCGAGCGCGACGACCACCGCGAGGAGTGCCAGGGGCACCAGGGTGGCGAGGGCTATTTCGAGGCTCAAGGGGCTGACGCTACTCCGAAGATGGGTCAGGAGCGAGAGTGGGAGGGAGGTTGGTGGCTCAGGGCGAGGAGTTCCTCGGCGGAGCCGACCCTGGCGTACCCGAAGAGGTCGAAGTCTTCGCCCGCCAGTTCATGCACCAGTCGCACTGCCTCATCGGTGAAGGCGCTGGCCACCGGGATTCGATGCTGCTGCAGGTTTTTGTGCGGAACGTCACCCATCTCGATGCCCACGGCCGCCAGCATGCGCGGGATGCTCTCGTCCAACGACTCGAACCGTCCCAGGACGTAGTTCACCGGATGGTCCGTGCGCAGGAAGCGCGACTGGGAGAGGGCTCCCCAGAAATCGAGCTGTTCGCGACCCTCGAGGCTGAGCTGGTGGCGCAGGTAGTCCTCGAAGGAGCAGGAGGGATAGCGGGCCGCGAAGACCGTGCCGTACCCGCCGGTGCCCTGGGCGTAGAACCGCGACCAGATGGAGTGCTGCCACGTGTAGGGGTTGCGCACCACGGACAGCACCCGGACGTCGCCGTCGACATGGCCGCTCTCGATCAGGTGGGTGAGCTGCGGCTCCAGCCGGCTGTGCTGGCCGCTGTCGTAGTGCCAGGTTCCCTGCCAGCCGATTCCGTCCAAGCGTGGATTGTCTGACCGCATCTCGGGGCTGACGTAGGGCGCGAGCATCGCCGTCAGCGAGCTCCCAGCCGTCTTGCAGATGTGGACGTACACGAATCGCCGGTCGAGGGATACCAGCACGGACTCGGCCTCCTCGGGATCACAGGACATTTCCCGCCGCGGATATGAGGGTGTCACACTGGGCAGGCTTGGCCGTCGGTTGGGGCCCGACTCACTCGTCATCGTGGGAGGAGCGTCGTGGACCACCTACACCCTGCACCCCTGGCGGCGTCAGCCGGCATGAGGGTCGCACTGGTGACCAACGAGCTCCCCACCGTGGGTACCACCGGTGGCATTGGCGCCGCCATGCACGACCTGGCCTGCCTGCTGGCCGATGCCGGTGTCGAGGTCTGGCTCTACTACGTCTGCCTGCCCGACAGGCTGCCCCAGGCGACCCGAGACTCCGCCGCGGCCGAGTACGAGCTGCGAGGCGTGCGCTTCCGGCATGTCGAGCCCACGAGGTGGACCCACAATCTGGGCCTCACCGGCCTGAGCTACGCGGTGTACCGCGAGCTCACCGGGCCTGACTCGCCCGACTTCGACTGGGTGCACTTCCCCGATTACCACGGCCTGGGCTTCTACTTCCTCGGGGCCTGCGAGCAGGGACTGGTGCAGCCTCGCCCCAACACGGTGGTGCAGCTGCACGGATCCACCCGGTGGGCGACCGAGGCCAACAACTCGTTGTTCAGCCACGAGGACCACGTCATCGCCGACTGGATGGAGCGCCGCAGCGTCGAGTGGGCAGATCACCTGGTGAGCCCGAGTCGCTACCTTGCCGACCATGTGTCCGACCTCCACCCCGAGCGACGTTGCGCCGACATCAGTGTGATCAAGAACGCCTTCCGGCTCGGTGGCGGTTCCGGCCGACTGGTGGGCGACGGCACTGATCTCACCGAGGTCGTGTTCTTCGGCCGGCATGAGCCTCGCAAGGGGCTCGTCAACTTCTGCGACGCCATCGACCAGATTCACGACCTGCTGGCAGCACGCGGCGGGATGGTGACCTTTCTCGGCTCCTTCGGCACCGTCAACGACGAGTTCTCCGGCCTCTACCTGCTCGAGCGCGCGTCGCGCTGGGACGTCCCGGTACGAATCCTGCCGGGCCTCACCCGCGCCGAGGCGTCCTTCTACCTCGACGGGGCCGGCCAGGCACTCGTCGTGGTCCCCTCCCCCCGGGAGAACAGCCCGTACACGGTGCTGGAGGCCCTGGCTGCCGGGCGGTTTGTCGTCACCTCGAGCGAGGGCGGAGCGCGCGAGCTGCTCGCCTCGTACTGTCATGACCGCTTCACCTGTGCGCCCGGAGGCAGCGCTCTCGCAGTCGCCCTGCGCGACGTGCTGTCCTGCACCCAACTCGACGAGGCGCTGGCGCAGTCACCGGCCGAGGTCGGGCAGGAATGGTTCGACTTCCACGCCTCCCCGCTGCTCCACGAGCCAGCCTTGCCGGCCGACCCCGACGACCTGCCGCTGGTGACGGTGGTCATCACGCACTTCGAGCGCCCCGGCCACCTGCTCGAGGCGGTCGAGAG
>WLOZ01000031.1 GCA_009699025.1 Actinomycetota bacterium | reverse complement strand
TGCCGACCACCTTCTCGACATACATGACGTGGCCATGCGGGTAGCGCTTGTTCGAGTACCAAGCGACCGAGCCCACCGCCGGCGTGTGGTCGACACGCACTCCATGCCTGATGGCACGAAGGGTCTTCGCTCCCCGCTTCCAGAATTCGGCGTTTCCGTTGTTGACCCACGGCCGGATCGCCGGCCCACCATTTCGTTGAATCCGGTAGGCCACGTAGTTGGTGCAGTTGTGCCCCGGACCCATCGACCAATAGCTCATATCTCGATGCCACCTGTAGCCCGCATCGGGGTGGTGTTCACTGCGGCAGCCGCCGTAGCCGCTGCAGAGGTAGGTGACCTGGGCTTGGGCCGGGGTGGCCAGCAGGCCGGCAGACACGCCTGCGCCCATCGCCACCACGAGCGGAACGAGCAGCGCTCGCGGCCTCAGTCGTGCACCACCAACCGTGAGCCGTGATCGCATCTGACCTCATCGGCTGCCGGGAGTGGTGTGAGAAGAAATTAGCACCCCTCAGGGCGGAAGTCGGGCATCACTGCGTCAACGCGGCGTTCACGCTCCCCCACCACCGGCCCGCACCCTTCCCGCTATTCCATGCGAAAGCGTCACAAGGACACGGCGTGAGTGACGCTTTCGTATGGACGAGCGGGGAAGGGAATGCTGCACCGTGCGCCGCCACTGACGCTGACCATCAGGTCAATGACGGCGTCCGGCGCCGCTCACGCGTTATCGGTGCTGAGCTTCTTCCGATAGGCGATCAGGCAGGCAAGGGCCCCCAGCAGCGCGGAAATGCCCCGACACACCTGCCACCAGTAGTCGTCCTTGGAAAGCGTCGCGCTGAGCGCATCGAGGAGTGGACCGGCGGCATAGAAGATCGCAGCAAGGATCACAGCGCCCACTGCTACCACACCGAGCCGGGGAACGAGGTGCTCGAAGTGGCTGATCACCCCGATGACCACGAGAATAGCTCCGAGGCTCATCAGCGCGGCCCAGTCGATTCCGGGATTGCTCAACACCCCGATTTTGCCCACACCGTAGAGGACCATGCCGATCGCCACGGCGATCAGGGATAGGAATGTGGCATGCACGGTGACCTGCGCCCGCCACGGAGTGCCCGCGGCGTACTCGTCGAGCATGGCCTTCATCTGCCGCTCCTTGTGCACCGCGATCGCTGCCGCAGCCACACCGAACAGTAGGTAGGTCGCGGTTACCAAAACACTCCGCAGAGCCGAGGACGTGTCGAAGATCCGGAGCACGTTTGAAACTCCATCAGAAATTGCGCCAACGATGATCAGCACCACGGCGATGCGTCCAATGCGGAAGCTGAGATGATCAAAATGCAGCACCAGCGCAATCAGAACCACGACCGTGCCCACCCCAGTTAACGCATGACCCTGCTCCTTACCAAATAGGCGCCCCACGCCCAATATGGCGAGTCCAATGGCAGCGATAAGTAGCACCCTCGCTGACGCGTGAATGAGCTCAGACTCGAAACGTCGTTCTTGTTCGGTTGATTCGGCCACGGCCACAATTGGTCTCCCTCTGGTGAAGTGCATGTATGCGAGCCCACAGCAAAGGAGCACCGCATCGTGCTTCGACGCTAGTCAACTTGCGATCCCCCCAACACCGTGGTAGCACGGTGGCGGCGCGTGAAGAGACCTCAGATGTTCAGCGCCGCAATGATTCGATCGACCGAGTCCGCGGTGCTCTCCTCATCGGTGTGCACCGTCACGTCATAGACCAAGGGATGGTCGTGACACAGCTCGTCACTTCGTCGCGCCAGCCCCAGCGGCCGGCCCTCGACGTTGCCATCGTTCCTCGCGGACTCCCTACGTTCGAGCTCGGCTAGGGAGCAGAAGACCCCCACGCTGAACACGCGGGCGCGACTCTCCTCGAGAGCCTCCATGAGGTCGTCGTACCACGCAGCGTCTTGAATGAAGTGGTCGATGATCAGATGCGTGCCCAGGTGCAGATGCGCGTTCCAGCTGCGGTGTAGGCCCTTGAGTAGTCGTTCGCCGTGGGGGTTGAGAACCAGTCGCAGCCGGGGGCTGCCACCGTGCTTGCCCTCGGCTTCACTGTCGTCGACGTATTCCCAGCTTGCGCGCCCGTCGAAAGGCACGCGCGATGACAGGTCGCTGAGGTCTAGGCCCTGCAGCTTCACAAAGCTGATCGGAAACAGCTTGTGCGGGATGAGTCCCACCACGTCGTCGAAGGCCACGCGCGCAGAGGCCAACTCGGGATCACCGTCGGCCAAGTCGATCAGCCGATTCTGCAGGGCCCGGCACAGCGTTGACTTGCCCGATGAACTCGGGCCGTTGACCAGAATCGCAAGCGGTAGCGTGCTCTGAGTTTCACTCGAAGCAGTGGTCATTCCACTCTCCCCTGCATCTCAGTCGGAGGCCGTGAGCCCCGCAGGAGGTGTCCCTCGCTACGAGCGGGTACGGCGTCACAGTAGCGGACCTCGCCTGAAGGTGACTCGATAACGACCGGTGCCCAGCATCGCTCAGGCGAGATCGCTGCTGCGCTTCTTCTGCAGCGCGATGATGCAGGCGAGGGATCCCAGCAGGGCGGAGATCCCCAGACACAACTCCCACCACGGGTGGTCATTCAAGTCGGCTGTCGAACTGAATAGATCGCGAAGTGGGTTGGCGGCAAACACGAGTACCGCGAGGATTACCGCGCCCACCACCACGACGCCAAGTCGGGGGACGAGGTGCTCGATGTGGCTGATGACCCCGATGGCGACGAGGAGCGCTCCGATAGTCATGAGGATGAGCGCCGCACGAATGCCATCGGTAGTCAGACCAATGAGGCCAATCCCGTACAGAACCATCCCGCATGCAACGGTGATGAGTGCCAGAAATGAGGCATGCACCGTGACGCGTGTCTGCCACGGTGCGCCGGCAGCGTAGTCGTCGAGCATGGCCTTCATTTGGCGCTCCTTGTGCACAGCAACCGCGCCCGCCGCCACGCCACCAAGAATGTAGGCAGAGCCATGCAGCCACAGCTCCCGAGAATCCACCTCACCAACAATCCGCAGCAGGGCCCCGGCGCCCTCAGCAATCGCAGCCAGGATGACCAACACCACCGCGCTGCGTCCGATGCGGAAGCTGAGGTGATCAAAGTGCAGCACGAGCGCAATCAGAATGACGAACATCCCGATCGACGCCACCACATTTCCTGCCTGCAAACTAATCAGGCGACCCACGCCGTACACCGCAAGTCCAATGGCAGCGAGGAGCAGCACTCTGGGCGAAGCATGGATGCGCTCCGACTCGAAACGCCGTTCTAGTTCGCTCGACTCGACTACGGCCATCGCTGGTCTCCATCAGTTGCATCGTCTGAATGTGGGACCACCGGTCGGGTTCCACGCCCATCAATGTAGGCCCTCCCGGTCCCCCCAACGCTGTGCCACCACGGCAGATCTCAGTGGGTTACACGTCGTCGGGCTGGAGCGGAAGGTTGCGATCGCCGAATCGGAGCAGTCCCTGCGCAAGTGCTGCACCCAGCAGAATGACCACGCCACCCAGTGGCTCGTTCCACGACAGAGTCTCGCCGAGGAACACCGTTCCGATCAGCACCGCAACCAGCGGTGCCAGGTAGAGCGCGGTGCTCGCCGTGGTGGCATCGGCGCGGCCGATCACGCGGAGGTTCATCGTGGTGGCGATACCACTGCTAAAGACGCCCAGAAAGAGAATGCCGATGAGGCCCGACGTGGTGATGTCGGAATGCATCACAGGAACCACAGTCGCGACGGGAATGACCGCCACCGATCCCATCACGAACATGCCAGCAGCCAGCGCCAACGGCTCGACCGTTCCGGCCCTGATGCCGCCGGTGAGGTAACGCCGAGAGAAGGGACCCGACCAGCCCCAGATCATGTTGGCGAGCAGAACGGCGATGACGCCGATCCACACCGCTGCGCCCATTCCCTTCCACGGACCCACGACGATCATCACACCGGATCTTCCGGCTATCTCGGCATTACCACCACTTTGCCGCAACAACTGTCGCCGGTGCCAGATCGCGGTTCTTGCTCCGATGCGTCTGATCAGTCTGATGGAGCAAAACTCTTGACACGCATCCCTCCGGGTACTAATTTCCCTAAAAATGTACGGTTGTACATTACCTAGGAGGATTCGTGAGTTCTTCGACCCCAACCGAGGCGCGCGCGCCCATCCCAGCGAACGAGTTGGAACGTGTCTGCGATCCAAACTCCCGAGCCGCGAGGACCATGCCGAGCAGCGCATACATCTCATCTGAGGTCTTCGCATGGGAGCACGAGCACCTCTTCGACCGCGCCTGGGTGTGCGTCGGGCGCCGTCAGCTCGTCGACGCTCCTGGTGACCAACACGCGATCGCGGTGGGCACGCGGGCCGTGCTGCTGACGCGAGATTCCGATGGTGTACTGCATGCGTTCATGAACTCCTGCCGCCACCGCGGGCACGAAATCCTCGCGGTTGGTGAGTCGGCAAATGGAAAATTTGTGCGCTGTCCCTACCACTCGTGGGTCTACTGCCTAGACGGTGCGCTGCGAGCCGCGCCGCGCTTTCAGAAGGACCCGGGCTTCGATGCCGATTCATGGCCACTTCTCCCTGTCAGAGCCATTGAGTGGCTCGGTTGGATCTTCGTCGCGTTCTCGGCCGAGACGATCGAGTTCCCCGACTGGGTCACGGATCTCGCCAAGCTCCTCGGGCCGTGGAAGCCCGAGACCATGGTCGTCGGCGCGGCTCGGAGCTACCAACTCGCTACGAACTGGAAGACCGTCGTCGAGAACTACGCGGAGTGTTACCACTGCTCAACGATTCACCCCGAGTTGTGCCGGGTCTCGCCTCCGGACGACGGCGCCGTCTACGAGCACTCGGGCCGCTGGAATGGAGCCCGGATGGGATTGCGGGAGCACGCCGAAACGATGTCGCTGGACGGCCGCAGTGGTGCCCGGATGCTTGACACGCTGACACTGGTGGAGTCGCGTCACATCCACTACTTCTATGTGGCGCCCAACTTGCTGATCGCGCTGCACCCCGACTACATCCTCACTCATCGGCTGTCACCGCAGGGCCCAGGCGTGACCGTGGTCGATTGTCAGTGGTTGTTCCCGCCGGATGTGGTGTCCTCACCGGAGTTCGACCCGTCCTACGCAGTCGACTTCTGGGACGTGACGAATCGTCAGGACTTCGCGGCGTGCGAGTCGGTCTATCGCAGCATCTCTGGTGGTGGCTACCGGCCGGGCGTGTTCGCCGAGCAGGAGCAAGGAGTGCGCAACTTTCAGGTCCAGGTGGCTCAGGCCTATGAGGCTGGGGCATGGGTGCAGGCCCCCTCAAACTGATTTCCCCGTGATGAGGAACTCGTCACGGGACAACCTCGCTATGTCGGTCGCGATTCGGGAGATTAGGAGCGTTGCGCAGTGGACACTTATGACGTCGTCATCGTCGGCGGAGGGATCGCAGGACTCACGACGGCCAGGGATCTTCGCCGCTCGGGACACTCGGTCCTGGTCTTGGAGGGGCGCGCACGGCTCGGTGGGCGGACTTGGTATCGGCGTTTCGCCGACACCGACCACTACATCGAGATGGGCGGTACCTGGTTCGCCGAGGAGGCCCAGTCGCACATCGCGGAAGAGATCCGGCGATATTCCTTGCCCACGATCCTGAGCCCGGCGGGCAAGGAACTGCGCACAGTCCTAGGTGGTATCGCGCTATCCGGCGAGGACTTCCCAGTGCCCTCCGCCGTACGCCCCGAGCTGGACCGGGCGTTGGCCACGATTGTGCAGGAGTCGCGTCGAGTGAGGTTCGGGGAGAACCTCGATGACCCTGGTCTGCGCGACCTCGACGTCGCGTTCAGCGAGTTTTCCGCTCGGCTGTGGACCTCACCTGTGGTTGGGGACTATCTCGCGATGTGGGCCGGCTTCGCCTTCGGGTGCCTGCCTGAGGAGCTGTCCACTCTGCACGCGTTGACGTGGGTCGCGGGCTATGCCCACGAGGCATGGACACTCGACGCCGCACCAGCGACGAAGTTTGGTGAAGGCACGTGGAGCCTGGTCAACGCACTCGCCGAGGACGGCGCCCCGGACATCGCCTTCGAAGCGCCGGTCGCCCAGATCGTCGAGGAAGCGGGAAGGATTCGCGTCACCACACTGGCGGGCGATACCCACGTCGCCCGGGCTGCGGTGCTGGCGACCCCCATCAACACGTGGTCGGACATCGAGATACCGGCGCTATCGCCGGCCAAATCTCTAGTCGCCGCGGCGGGCCAGGCAGGGCACGCAGTTAAGGTCTGGGCCCTGACTCGCAACATCCCGGAGTACCTGATCGCTTCCGGGTGGGGAGGGCCACTGAATTGGATTTCCGAGCAGGCTCACTTCGATGGCGGTCGGCTGATGGTCGGTATCGGCGCCGATGCGAGCCGATTCGATCCCATCAACCGCGAGGACGTCGAGGCCGCCGTTCGGCTCCTTGCACCCGGTGCGGAGGTGCTCAAGTTCGACTCCCACGACTGGACGACTGACCCGTATTCGAAAGGGACCTGGGCCGCCTATCGGCCCGGCCAGTTGTCTAGTTCTTACGCTGCCCTGGCCGAGCCCGAAGGTCGTCTGTTCTTCGCGGGCTCGGACGTCGCGCGGGGGTGGGCTGGCTTCATGGACGGCGCGATCGAGAGCGGCAAACTGGCCTCCAAGAGGGTCGCCAGCCAGCTCGAAGCGGAGGTATAGGCAATGACAGGTCGTCTCGCAGGGAGGGTGGCTATCGTCACCGGTGGTGGTCGCGGCATCGGACTCCAGGTGGCGAGGTCACTCGCCGCGGAGGGCGCTCGTGTGACCATCGCGGATCTCGGAACCCATCTCGACGGCACTGGGAGCGACGAGTCGCCGGGTTTCGAAGCGGCGGCCAGCATCCGACTCGAGGGCGGAGAGTGCGCCTTCATGCTCACTGACGTGGCTGATCCGGTCGCGGTGAAGAGTCTCGTGGAGGCGACGGTAGAGCGGTTCGGCGGCCTAGACATCCTCATCAACGCTGCCGGCAACCTCCGCGCGGGGGGACTCGCGGACATGACGACCGACGACCTGGACGCCACGCTGCGGGTTCACGTTGGCGGCACAGCGCTCACGATGCAAGCCGCGCTGGAATTCTGGAAGACCCGTCCCGGGTCCAGTCGGCGAGTCGTGAATGTCTCCTCCGAGTCAGGGCTGTTCGGCGAAGGCCCGTATCTCGCGTACGGCGCGGCCAAGGCCGCCGTCGTTGCGTTGACTCTGGGGGCAGTCGATGAACTTGCCGCAGTGGGTGCGACCGCGCACGTGTTCATCCCCCAGGCGTCAACGCGGATGACGTCAAGCATTCCTGCGTCGCTGTTGGGCGACACGGGCGACGGCAAGTGGCTGCCAGGCGGCGAGTACGACCCGATCAACGTCACACCCGCCCTGCTCTACCTGGCCGGGGAGGAATCGGACTGGCTCTCGGGAAGGGTTGTGGGCGGGTGGGGTTATGAGATCCACCTCTACTCTGCGCCGGCCCGGACACGATCGATGTACGGCGATGGGCCGTGGGATCTGAGCCAGCTCCGTTCTCGCCTGCCTGAGGCTTTTGGTCCATGAGCGCACCTGGGGGCAGGAGAGCGCGTGTCGGCGTATCCGTGAACCTCGAGGACCTAGGCCAGTTCGCTGAGGTCAGAGGCACTACCAGCTGATCACCGACCTGGGCACCTTTCCGCCCCTCCGAACGGGATCGAGGTGGAGGTGGCGGGTGTGCGCGTTCCGGCCATCGCGTCGTGGCGCCCGCTCTATGACCCAATCGGCTCGCGACTGCGTTCCTAGGCTGCGCACGGGCCGACGCCACCGTGTCGTTCCGATAGTGTCAGAACTCGACGGTAGCCAATCAGGATCTTCACGGGAGGGCGCTTGCCCACGGGACATCCTGACGATGCACGTCGGAAGCGCATCACGAGCGGTGTTCTGGCGGTCCTTCAGGAGCGAGGCGTAGAGGGCTTAACGCACAGGGCCGTGGCTGCTGCTGCGGGTGTCCCGCTTGGGTCGACGACCTATCACTTTCGTTCGAAAGACGATTTGTTGGCTGTTGCCCTTTCGGAAGCGATAGATGGCTGGGCGACCGAGTTGGACGCATGGGCGGCTGCACTGCCTCTGGGCACGCCCTTGGCGCAAGCGCTAGCAGAGTGGCACGTCCAAGCGACAACGACTCGACGTGCGACGTCACTCGTCGAGCTCGAGTTGTTCTCCGCGGCGCTGAGACGCCCAGCTCTTCAGGAACTCGCATCTGTGTGGGAAGACCGCATGGTGGCTGCAATGGGCACACTGGTGAACGACGCTTCGCTTGGGCGCGTTGTGGCCGCAGCCGCGACGGGCATAACGTTCGCCACCTTGGCCCGTGGGACGTCGCTGGATCCCGGTGATGCTGAGGTTTGGTTTCGGACGCTGCTAGGGGACCTCGTCGTTGGTCAACACCGCAGCCATTCTTGAGTGATCAGGGCCGCCACCAGCCCTCCTTTCCCGCCCAGCAGCCCGAGGGTCATGAAGGCACCTCCTGATCGGGTGCAGGCATTCACCACCGTCTTGCAGTCACTGCAGGCCGACGCGGTCTGCAGAGGCCGAACAGTGAGCCAGTTTCATGTGGTGGTGCTCACCGGCGTCGAATGGGTTCCTGTTGTCAGTGGCGGGTCGGCACCCGCTCCCACCACTCGCCGCCGAACTCGGCGATGGTGATGGCGACCGAGTCGAGCTCGATCGAGAGCGCCGCAGGGCACCTGAACGCAGGGGTAGCTGCTCCAGCCAAGGCATCTCATAGGGCTCAATACAAATGTGCTCACACTCCTGGCCCGTCTCGGCCGAGTTCCGCCTGAGCGCGAGCTGGAGAATCCTTGTGGAGTTGCCGCAACCAATCTCAATAACACGTGCGGGTTTGATGAGTCGAACCATCGAATAGAGGAACTCCGCGTCACCCGAACCGAATTCAGGATTTGAGATGGAGAAGTCCAAATCTCCGCGGGGTTCAGCCGCGAGATCGAGGTCGACCAGTTCCTGACGGTAGGTCAGTTGATCCATCAGAGCTACCTGATCGCCGTGACGCCAATTGATTCCTGGCAACGCACGCACAGCCGAGAGTTTCTTGGTCAGGTGCTCGTCATTGAAGAGGGGCTGATAGTAGTGATCCCGAATGGGATACAGCCCCATACGCCGGAGAGTCTGACGTGATGTGGGCAACTTGGCCGGCCCCATCCACGTGAAGAAGAGGTAGGGAGGAGATGCAACGCGCAAGCCCAACGCGGTGGTTCGATCAACGAGGCGCTTGACCCTCAATTTCCTCGCCACCGTTCGGGCGACACTCTCGACGTTACTCACCGGTCCGCCTTTCCGATGCGCGAGTGTGCGTTTCCTGTCGAATCTTCAGAGTAATGAGGTGTGTGGCGAAAATCAGGAACCTTAATCCCAGGCGTGAGCGAGGCACAACGTTCAGCCCGTGAATGTCACATCGGTAGCCTGTGAGGGTCTCGGTTTTGGGGCGCTTCGAACTGCACCACACAAGATTGGATTGTCATTCACATGTCACCAACGACCACGGCAACCAGCGCCATCGCGCAGGCGGCACCGCCCACGCGCATGTATCTTGATGGTGTCTGGCGCGAGGCGTCCAACGGCGCGCAGGTCGAGGTCGTCGACCCAGTGAGCGAACTGGTCATTGCCACCGTGCCCAATGCCAGCGACGACGACATTGACGAAGCGCTCGCCGCCGCCGCGGTCGGCTTTCGAACCTGGCGCAAGGTCTCAGCATGGGAGCGATCGGCGAAGCTACGCGAGATGGCACGCATCATTGCCGCCGAAGCCGACCGATTCGCCATGGTGCTCACCGCAGAGATGGGCAAACCGTTGGCGCAGGCGCGTGGCGAGATCATGGCCACCGCCGATCAGTTCGACTGGTACGCCGACGAAGCCCGACGCGTGTACGGGCGGGTTGTCGAAGCGCACACCACCGACACTCGCATCTTGGTGCGCCGCGAGCCCATCGGTCCGGTCGCAGCGTTCGCGCCATGGAACTTCCCGAGCTACCTACCCGCACGCAAAGTTGCGCCTGCCCTAGCCGCCGGTTGCTCAGTCATCCTCGTTCCGCCCGTTGAGGCACCGCTCAGTGGACTGCTGCTCGCCGAAGTGGCTGATCGCGTCGGCATTCCGGCCGGCGTCGTGGGCGCCATCACTGGTGACCCCGCCCGCATTTCCGCGCGACTACTCGCAAGCGATGTCATCCGCAAGGTGTCGTTCACCGGCTCAGTGCCAGTCGGCATCAGCCTGCTCAAACTCGCCGCCGACGGCGTGAAGGCAGTCTCCATGGAACTCGGCGGGCACGCGCCCGTGTTGGTGTTTTCCGACGCCGATCTCACCACGGCAGCGAAAGTGGCGGCCGCTGGCAAGTTCCGCAATGGCGGTCAGGTCTGCATCGCAGCCAGTCGATTTCTGGTGCACGAATCCATCGCTGACGATTTCACCGAGCAGTTCGTCGCAGCCACGCGCGCATTGCGCGTCGGCTCAGGCTTCGACGCCAGCAGCGATGTCGGTCCCCTGGGCTCAGAACGCCGACGCGCGGCCGTCGAAGGCTTGGTCGCCGACGCCGTCGGTCGTGGCGCATCGGTGGCCGCCGGCGGATCTCGACCCGCCGACTTCACCAGTGGCTACTTCTTCGAACCCACCGTGCTCACCGGAGTCACCGCCGACATGGCGGTGATGTCGGAGGAACCCTTCGGGCCCATCGCTCCGATCACCACGTTCGCGTCGTTCGATGAAGGCATCGCGATCGCTAACAGCACGCGGTATGGGCTTGCAGGTTTCGTCTTCACGCGCGATCTCGCTACCGCTTTCCGAGCATCCGAGGAACTCGAAGTCGGAATGGTCGGAGTCAACCAACTCACGATCGCGACGGCAGAAGCGCCGTTCGGTGGAGTCAAGGCTTCGGGCTTCGGTCGCGAGGGCGGTGCCGAAGGACTCGATGGCTACACGGTCACCAAGTACATGAGCATGCTGCTCGGCGACGGTCCGGCCTGAGCGGCATCAGGTGCACTAAACGTCGTCGGGCTGGAGCGGAAGGCTGCGGTCGCCAAATCGGAGCAGTCCCTGCGCAAGTGCTGCGCCCAGCAGAATGACCACGCCACCCAGTGGCTCGTTCCACGACAGAGTCTCGCCGAGGAACACCGTTCCGATCAGCACCGCAACCAGCGGTGCCAGGTAGAGCGCGGTGCTCGCCGTGGTGGCATCGGCG
>WLOZ01000309.1 GCA_009699025.1 Actinomycetota bacterium | reverse complement strand
GGATACCTCAAGTACGTCGACTTCGTCAGCGATCTCTACCGCTATGAGATGAAGGATTTCATCGACCGCAATATCGACTCGCCCTTCGACCTGGTGACCCCCGACCTCGCGCGGCTCGTCGCCCTCGGTGGATTTCGCAAGCTCGCGCCCAAGGTGCGCCAGTATCTGCGCGACCCCCGCACCGAGCGCGTGTTCTCGTTCCAGGCCATGTACGCGGGCCTGTCTCCCTACGATGCCCTCGCCATCTACGCGGTCATCGCGTACATGGACTCGGTGGCCGGCGTGTACTTCCCCAAGGGCGGCATGAACGCGGTGCCGCGCGCACTCGCGGGCGCCGCCGAGAAGCACGGCGTCACCTTCCGCTACGGCACCGAGGTCACGCGCGTCGAGCACAACGGCCGCCGCGCTACCGCGGTGATCACCTCAACCGGCGAGCGCATTGAGGCCGATGTCGTGGTGCTCAACCCCGACCTGCCGGTCGCCTACCGCGACCTGCTCGGCGAGGAGCCGTGGTCGGTGCGGAGGCTCACGTACTCGCCGAGCTGCTACCTGCTACTCGCCGGCTCTAGCGCGACCTACTCGAAGATCGCCCACCACAACATTCACTTCGGCAAGTCGTGGAAGGGCGTGTTCCGCGAACTCATCGACGAGAAGCGACTGATGAGCGACCCGTCGATTCTGGTGACCAACCCCAGCCACTCCGACCCCGACCTCTCCCCCGACGGCCGCGAGATTTACTACGTGCTGTTTCCCACCCCCAACCTCGATGCCGGTATCGACTGGAAGAGCGAGGGGCCCCGCTACCGCGACGAGGTGGTGCGCGTGCTCGAGCAGCGCGGTTACGTGGGCTTCGGCGACTCGATCGAGGTCGAGCACATCACCACCCCGCAGGACTGGGCCGACCGCGGCATGGATCGCGGAGCGCCCTTCGCCGCAGCTCACTCCTTCGGTCAGACCGGACCCTTCCGCCCGCACAACATATGGGGCGAGAACGTGGTGTTCGCGGGCAGTGGCACCCAGCCTGGCGTGGGCGTACCCATGGTGCTGGTGTCGGGCCGACTCGCGGCCGAACGCATCACCGGGCCCGACCGCACGTACCGCTCGCGCGCCGCACGCTAGCCACAGCCGATAGCCTTGACACACCATGTCGAAGGACCTGCCGGACGCCCCGGCTGACGACGACGGCCGCGCCCTCTTCGTCAGCCGCTACCTCGTGCCCGGCACCGTCGCCACCGCGCTCATCACCTTTGCCTCCCTCGGGGTGGGCTGGATTCCGCTGAGCTCGGCACTGCTCGACATCGGCGTCGTCGACACGCTTCGCACCAACCCCATCGGTATCGCCATGATGCGCGTGCTGCTCATTGCCGGGGGCGCACTGCTACTCCAGACGTGGCTGGTGCTCGGAGCCGACCTGCTGTCAGGCGACAAGCAGCCCGTGCGGCGCATGTGGGTACTGCTCGCCTCGTGGTGCGCACCGCTGGTAGTGGCGGCACCCCTGTTCAGCCGCGATGTGTTCTCGTACTTCGCGCAGGGCAAGCTGGTTGCCGCCGGCATTGACCCCTACACCAACGGAGTCTCAGCGGTTCCCGGCTGGTTCAACGACGGTGTTGACCCGATGTGGGCCGAGGCGCCGACCCCCTACGGACCCTTCTTCCTGATGATCGAGCGCGGCGTCTCATCGCTGCTACCCAACTCCCCGTTTCTCGGCGCCATCGCGCTGCGACTCGTGGCCATCGCGGGCATTGCCCTACTGGCCTGGTTCGTGCCGCGGCTCGCCTTTCTGCACGGCATCGACGGCTCCAAGGCACTGTGGCTCGGCGTGCTGAACCCGCTCATCCTCATGCACCTCGTGGCCGGCGCCCACAACGACGCCCTCATGGTGGGCCTGATGGTCGCCGGAATCGCCCTCGCCGCTGAGGGTCGCGCAATTCCGGGCGTGATGCTGGTAGCTCTCGCTGGAGCGGTGAAACCCATCGCGCTGCTGGCCCTACCCTTCGTGGGACTGCTGTGGGCCGGCAGCCGCTCCGGCTGGGCACGCAGGATCGGAGCCTGGGCGGCCACGGCCCTGCTCTCGCTGGGCACCATCGTCGCGCTCGGCGCCATGATCGGGGTGGGTCTTGGCTGGGTTAATGCGCTGACCACGCCCGGCACCGTGCGCACCTGGCTCTCGCCCTCGACAGCGGTCGGAATGCTGAGCGGATACGCCTCGGAGCTCGTTGGCCTAGGCGACCACATGGATCTCACGGTGACGGTCGTGCGTCTGGTCGCCATGGCCGTCGCGGTGGTGATCGTGGCCCGCCTCTGCCTCAAGCCTGCTGGCCGCTCACCGGTGCGCGCTGCAGCGCTGGCCTTCACTGCCGTGGTGCTGCTCGGCCCGGTGATTCAGTCGTGGTACCTGCTGTGGGCGCTGCCGCTTGTCGCCGTGACAGGGCTGCGCACGCCGTGGCACCTTCGCGCGATCATCGTCGGAACGTCGGGCTTCGTCATCTTTGGGCTGGCCGAATCGAGTGCCACCGCCAGCTCGTTCCTGCAGCTGCAAGACGGCCTCGCCATGCTGTTTGCCGCGGGCGCCATAGCCTTCGTTGCCCTCGCCAGCCCCCACGAGCGCGAGCTGGTGCTGGGCAGCCAGTACGCGCACGGGCTCACCCCCGACGACGACCCGGCGAGGGCGAGGTCACGACTGCTGGTGTTCGTCGGATCCGGGCGCTCTAGCGCTCCCCCAGCCGCCTGACGCCGCGCTCTACCACGCCCTCCGGCGCACCACCCACGAGCAGCACCGCTCCCGGTACGCCATCGGCCTCCCAGCGTGCGGCAGATTCGTCGAGCACCTCGAGCGCCACCGCGAACTCGTCGGGCGCGGCTGCGGCGAGCGCCTGCCAGCCGCGCCACACAATGAGCAGCCCCATCGACTCGCCCACGTCGAGATCCGAGAGGCAGTCGACCAGCGCATCCCAGTTCATGCCGAACCAGCTTGGCAGCGCGAAAGAGTCGGAGCAGGTCTGCAGAAACGACTCCTTGCCCTCGCACAGCGAGGTGTCAAGCACCACCGAGTGCCACTCGAGTACATCCGCCACCGTGACGAGCAGGTCGGCAGCGTCGACGAGGTCGGGCGCATCTGACTCCTCTGACTCGCCGGGCCACCACCACACACCGCGTAGCTCGCCATGGCGCAGTGGGTCAAGTGGGCCAAGTGGGCCAGGCACCCTGGAATCAGCGCTCACCGCTCACCACCTCCTCGAAGCTCGCGTAGTGGTCGGCCGTCCAGAACTTCGAGCCGTCGGCGCCCGTCACGATGCGCCACGGACCACGGTCGCTCTCGCCCGGCTTCTGTACCGTGTACTCGCGGTAGAAGCCGCTCGGCTGCGTGGGCAGAATCCGCTCGCGATTCTGGAAGGTGGCGCCATCCTGCCTGTAGGGGAACGGGCTGCCGTTGAACAGCATCAGCAGTACCGTCACGGCCTCAGGAGGCAGTTGCGCGGCCGAGATAGTGGGTAGGTCGCTCGAGGCTGTTTCCGGAGCGAGCTGCACCGCTGGCAGCGACTGCACGGCCGCGCTGGTCGTGGTTGCAGTGGTTGCAGTGGGTGCAGTGGGTGCCACGGTGCCGCACCCCGCCAGCGCCACGAGCGCAATCACGGCGGCCGTGAGCAGCTGCACCCAGGTACAGCGCGACCAGCGCATCCCTCGCATCCCTGCATCGTGCCAGACGCGAGCCGTGACAGGATGGCGGCCGTGAGCTCACGTGACCTCGACGCAGCCGGAATCACCGGAGCCGACCTCCG
>WLOZ01000308.1 GCA_009699025.1 Actinomycetota bacterium | reverse complement strand
TTGAGGAGGCCCTCGCGCAAGGAGGAAACGTTGAACATGCGATGCTCGAGAAAACCCGTGAGGCCGCCGTAGATCACGAGGTCGGAGAAGCGAACCGCGACGCCCGACTCATTGAGGCCGACATACTCCACCACGCCTGGCGAGACCTCCACGCGAGCCTCCGTCAGCTCAGGAAAGTGCTCCTCGTGCGGCTCGTCGATGCGATGGGGAAGAGAAATGACCGCCACCCCGCCGGGGGCCACGAGACGCCAGAGTCCTTCCAACGCCGCGCTCACCGGCGCCGGCTCGTGCTGGAGTTGTTCCGAGCAGACCACAATGTCGAAAGTCGATCCGTGAAGCAGGGGTACCGTGCGCAGGTCGATTGCCGGCTCGGCCCCGACGCCGGAGTTCACATAGCGAGAGCTGAGCATGCGGGTCAACGTGTCGCCCACCCGCGAGTTGCCTGTGACCCCAAGCACGCTGAGCTCAACTCCCGGATCACCCAGCGACACTGAGGCGATAGCCCCAAGAACTGCCAGCACCAGATAGCGATCACGGCTCGAACTTCCGCACACCGAGCAAGCATTGTCATCGCGGCTCGGCCCTCCGGACACCACTGACGTCGTGGAGCAGCACGGACAGAAGATGGTGCGTGGCTCGGCAGTCAACGGCGTGACCTCCAGCGAATGCTCACTGACATAAATTCGGACACTAGCAGCGCAGGTTACCCGATCTTGATCGGGGTTGGCCCGACCCGCACCGTCGTCGCGCTCGGAGCACGCACTGCCCTGCCGCGGCTATTCATTCGCCACACCGCAACTGACGCGTTCACTGCCACCGAGTGCACCCCGGAGTCGGTCCACAGCACGCGGAAGGGCCTGACTGACGAGCCCGAGGTCAGCGTAAACGCACAGGATCTCACCCCGGAGTTCACCGTGCAGCCGCGGAACACCGACCCACGCAGCCACCCCTGCACCGTGGCGTAGGCGCCGGTCGCACTGGTACGACGGTCCATCGTGATACCGGCGAGTCCTGGCGCGAGCGGACCCCAGGCATACCAGTAGGCGCGGCTGACGTTGAGGCGCACAGAGTCAAGGTAGGTGCGGGCAAGGTACTGCACCGCCCGCGAGCCCGAAATCACGGTGCCGGCAAACCCGTAGTTCACCTCGGTGTCCCACAGGGGCCTCGAGGGCGCCCCCGCCTCCCTCAGCCGGTCGCGGAAGAGGCCGATCATGGCCACCCGGTCATTGGGTGACCCCTGGGGGGTCGGATAGGTGTGTGCCGAAAACACGTCAACCGGCCACCTGCGATTTCCGGCGCCCCTGACTTTCGACAGCGCTGCCAGGTACCGGCTCGCGAAGCAGGCGTCGTGCCAGCGGACCAGCGAGCATGACGCGGCGCCCAGCGGCAGGCTGCCGCGACGCGTCGTGATGCTGGGCGCCACCACGAGGGTATGTCGCCGGGCTGACGTGGGGTAGCGGGCATCCTCAGCCTTGACGATCCGATCGACGTGGGCTGTCATCAGCGCCATCTGCTGCGGCGTTCCGGTCCAGAACATCGACAGGTTTGCCTCATTCCATACTTGGAATCCGGTGATGGCACCACCCAGCACAGTTCTGTTGTGCGCCGCGACGGCCGCCACGTACTGGTCGAAGTACGCGAGGTCCTTCGGTGGTGCGGGGCTCGCCGAGGGGCTCCAGGGCAGCACCTCACTGGGGCGCGACGACGCCCAGCGCGGGGTCAGCCCCACCACCAGAATGAAGTCCTTGACCCCGAGGCCCCTGCCCTTGGCCACCATGTCGTCGAGGCGCGACCAGTTGTAGCGTCCACGGGCCGGATTGAGCTGAGCCCACTGCGTTCCGGAGTCCCACAGACGCCAACTCCCCGCCGTGACCGTGGGTGTGCCCGACAGGGCATGAAGTCCGAAGAGGCTGTCGCGCACGGGCCTTGCCACCTCCGGGGTGCGCAGCGGCGTAAGCGACGATGTAGCCGTCGACGCGTCAGTCGCTGTAGCACCGCCAGTGAGTGTTCCGGTCGACGTGGTGAGCGGAGCGGCCGATGTCGGCCCGTTCACGGCCGACGCCGAACTCGCGGACCCTCCGTCACAGGCGCCCACCGACAGCACGAGCCCGGCGACCAGCACGAACCCGAGGGGCTGGCGCATACGGCTGCTCTTGATTCGACTCACGCGGCACTCCTCACTGTCACCCCAACGTATCGGCGCACATCGGGGCCGACGGGAGTCATCGACCTGCTCCGTCACCCAAACGAGCGGAAACTAATCAGCGTTCCACCCACTAGATTCTCAGTCGCTGGACGTTCTCGTGGGCCAGGGGGCAGCCTGCTCGACCTCGTACGCGAGTTCGAGCAGCGTACGCTCCTGACCCCAGGCGCCCGCGAACTGAATTCCGATCGGGAGGCCCTCCGCACTCCGCCCGAGCGGCAGTGAGATTGCGGGAGAGCCGCTGACATTCTGCACCGGCGTGAACGAGGTGTAGCGCAGCAGCCGAGTGAGGTGCGTGGTGAAGTCGACCTCCTCGCCGAGGTACCCGATAGGCGGAGGGGCATGTCCAAGCACGGGGGAGATCACCACGTCAAGGTGCTCGAACGAGGGCTCGCGTTCGGCGGCCAGGCGCCGCAGTCGACGCAGGGACCCAGGTAGCCGCTCGGCCTCGCGCAGGAACATCGCGCTGAGCCCATCGGTGAGCCGCTCAGTGCGCGAGCGATCGAAGCCCGGACCATAGATTCTGCGACCGGCGTTCTTGAGCGTGAACGACAGAAAGGCCCAATACCTGAGGAAGTCGGGGCCGAACTGGTCTGCCACCGGTGACTTCGTCGTCTCGACATGGTGCCCGAGGCCCTCGAGGAGCAGAGCAGCCTCGTTGACGGCGTCGAGCGTCTCGGGTGAAACCGGGAGGCCGCGAAGACCTTCGCGCACGACCCCCACCCTCAGTCGGCCTGAGGCAGGTCCCTCGACCATTCCGATGGGAGGCAGGGCGGGATTTCGGTACACCTGTTCGGCGAGCGCGAAGTAGAGCGCAGTGTCGCGCACCGAGCGGGTCACCACACCCTGCACGGTGAGGTTGACCGGCAGCCGGTCGAGTTCGGCGAGGTCGACCGTGCGGCCGCGCGAGGGCTTGAGCCCCACCAGCCCGTTGCAGGAGGCTGGAATGCGAATTGACCCACCGCCGTCGTTCGCGTGCGCCATGGGCACCACCCCCGCGGCCACGAGCGCCGCCGAGCCGCCGCTAGACCCGCCAGCTGACCGTCCGAGGTGCCAGGGGTTGCGCGTGGCACCGAAACGAGTCGACTCGGTGCTGGCAGTGAGCCCGAACTCGGGCAGGGTGGTCTTGGCGATGGGCGACACACCCAAGCCGAGAAACTGGGCCACCCACGGCGAACTCGCGACCGCCGGCCTACTGGGCATCGCCCACGAGCCCTCGGTGGTGACGTAGCCCGCGAGGTCCTCGTTATCTTTGATCAGCGTCGGCAGTCCGGCCAGCGGCGCGTCGTCGGGTGCCACCACATCGAGCCTCGAGAGGTCGTCGACCCACCAGGCCACAGCGTTCAGACGTTCGTTGGCCACCCGTGCCCTCGCAATAGCCGCCTCGCGGAGTTCGGCAGCAGACACCGATCGGCGCTCAAGTCTGCGAAGCAGGGCGGTGGCGTCGTCGGCGGCGAGCGCGTCGTCGCACGTAACGTCGATGAAGGGGGCCCGCAACGGGGTCGACTGTTCGGCCATGTGCCCAATCTACGACCCGACCCTGCCCACTGCGGCTGGAGGCGTTGATCATGTGCCATCAATGCGCT
>WLOZ01000307.1 GCA_009699025.1 Actinomycetota bacterium | reverse complement strand
GGGTAGTCGCGGTTCTCGACGAGCTCGACCAGGGGAAAGCCCAGCAAGCCCTGGTAGAACTCGATGGTCCGCTCGACGTCGGAGCAGATCAGGGCCGCGTGATGGATGCCGCGGCCGCTGCTGGCCGGGCGGTCGCCCACCGGCGTGAGATATCGCGCGTTGAGCTCGGCTCTGCGCCGGGCGAGAGTCTCCAGGTCAGGCGTGGTCGTCATGCCGACGAGCCTAGGACGAAACGGGCCCGCCTGGCCCGCCCCCCAAGCGATCATTCCCGCCGAGACCTGCGCCACGACGCGGAATTCGCCCCAAAACCGCGTCGTGGCGCAGGTCTCGGCGCAGGATCAGGTCGAGAGCGCGCTGAGCTGATCGCCGAGAAGCGACTCGATCAGAGCGGCGACGGCCTCGTCGGCGTTCGAGCCGATCACGGCCGTGGCCGCGGCCTGTGCCTCGGGGTGGGCCTCTGACATCGAGAAGGAGCGCCCGGCCCACCGCAGCATCGGAATGTCGTTGGGCATGTCACCGCACGCCACCACCTCGCTGGAGTGAATGCCGAGGGAGTGAGCGATCTCGGCGAGCGTGGTGCCCTTGTTCACCCCGAGGGCGCTCATCTCGAGCAGCACGTCGTCGGAGTTCGAGTGGGTGACCTCGAGCAGGTCGGCCAGGGCCGCGTCGGCCGCCCGCAGCAGCGAGTCGGCGTCGTGGCCGTGCTCGCCGTGGGGGCGGGCGAGCAGCTTGCTGATGCCGGGCCTCCCGAGCAGGGTCGACGCCTCGGCGATCTCCGTGCTGGGGGCGATCTCCCACCGCGCCCGGTAGTGAGTGTCGAGCGCGAAGTACGACTCGTCGATGGAGTCGCCCTCCTTGGCGAACTCCACCGCGAACGTCACGTCGTCTGCCAGCTCGCGAAGGCGACGGGCCGCTTCCTGGGCCACCTCAGGGGCGATCGGGTGCACGGTGGTGATGACCTCGCTGGCCATGTCGATGACGACTGCCCCGTTGGCCCCGATGGCCGTGCCCTGGTGATCGGTCATGTCGGCGATCGGACGGATCCACCGCGGGGGGCGCCCGGTGACGAACACGACATGCACCCCGCGCTCGATCAGGGCGCTCAGGGCTGCGTGTGTTCGCTTGCCGATGCTGCCGTCGGGCAGCAGCAGCGTGCCGTCGAGGTCGGTGGCGAACAGTCGAAGGCCCGAAGGTGGCTGCAGTGGGGTCATGAATCCTCCGTCGATGTCGCGCGCTGGGCGCCTGCGACACCCCCAACCTACCGAGACGGAAGGAGACCCGAATCGACCAACCCGGTCGCGGGTCGCGCCGGGTGGGGGTAAGTTCGCCTCAACTCGACCTGCGGATGATGACCGCAGGTCATCCGTCCCCCACCGCGAGGAGCGACCCATGGCGATCGACGAGACCGTTCGGCAGCACAAGTACACGCTCGACGAGAGCGAGATGCCGACCGCCTGGTACAACATCATTCCCGACCTGCCCGCGCCCCCGCCGCCGCCGCTCCACCCCGGCACCCACGAGCCAGTGGGCCCCGAGGACCTCATGCCGCTGTTCCCGATGGCGCTGATCATGCAGGAGGTGTCGCAGGACCGGTACATCGAGATTCCCGGCGCCGTGCAGGACATCTACCGGCAGTGGAGGCCGTCACCGCTCTTCCGCGCGCACCGCCTCGAGAAGGCACTCGACACCCCGGCGCGCATCTACTACAAGTACGAGGGCGTGTCGCCCGCGGGCTCGCACAAGACGAACACGTCGGTGCCGCAGGCCTACTACAACGCGGTCGAGGGCATCACCAAGCTCACGACCGAGACCGGTGCCGGCCAGTGGGGCACGGCGCTCGCGTTCGCCTGCGCCCTGTTCGGCCTCGAGTGCGAGATCTGGCAGGTCGGAGCCTCCTACGACGCGAAGCCCTACCGCCGCCTGATGATCGAGGCCTTCGGCGGCGAGATTCACCGCTCGCCGTCCGACCTCACCGCGGCCGGCCGCATGCTGGGAGCCAACCCTGCCAACCACAGCGGCTCGCTCGGCATCGCGATCTCCGAGGCCGTCGAGGCCGCGGTGGCCGACCCCACGGTGCGCTACGCGCTCGGCTCGGTGCTCAACCACGTGCTGATGCACCAGACGATCATCGGCGAGGAGGCCCTCAAGCAGATGGCCAAGGCCGAGGACACCCCCACGCTCATCGTGGGATGCACCGGCGGCGGCTCGAACTTCGCGGGACTGTCGTTCCCGTTCCTGCGCGAGAAGATGGCCGGCAACATCAACCCCCGCATCCTCGCGGCCGAGCCCGCGTCGTGCCCGTCGCTCACCCGCGGCGTGTACGCGTACGACTTCGGCGACACGGCCGGCATGACGCCGCTCATGAAGATGCACACGCTGGGCCACGACTTCGTGCCCGACCCCATCCACGCGGGCGGGCTCCGGTACCACGGCATGGCCCCGCTCATCTCGCACGTCTACGAGCTGGGACTCATGGAGGCCGAGTCGG
The DNA here is from genome assembly GCA_009699025.1 of Actinomycetota bacterium. Next base: position 1,302 of record WLOZ01000307.1, on the reverse strand, counting down.
TTCCGCAGACCGAGTGCTTCGCGGCGGCCGTGCAGTTCGCCCGCACCGAGGGCATCGTTCCGGCGCCCGAGCCCACCCACGCGATCGCCCTGGCGGTGCGCGAGGCGCTCAAGGCCAAGGAGACCGGCGAGGAGACCGTCATCCTCACCGCGTTGTGCGGCCACGGGCACTTCGACCTCGCGGCCTACGACGCCTACCTCAATGGCCGCATGGAGGACGAGGTCGTCAGCGACGAGAGGTTCGCCTCGGCGCTGTCGACGCTTCCGGTGATGTAGCAAGCCCGTCACACGAACGAGCACTGCACAGCAAGCACCAACTGCGCGGATGGTCACTCCCACGGGGAGAGACCATCCGCGCAGTTGTTGGCATCCGGGGATGAAATGGCCGAATCGGGCGCCCATTCGGCGCAGGAGTGGCGCCTGGCACGGGCTTCGTCGGAGCCGCCGACAGACGATGGAGTATGGCCAACCCGCCTCAGCAGCCGCATGAGGAAAGCGCTGTCTCACAGGAGCGGCAGCGCTATCGGCTGCTGACCGAGCAACCGCGCGAGGTGCTCATCGAGACCGACCTCAACGGTCGGGTGGTGTGGGTGTCGCCGTCGGTGGTCGACCTGCTGGGCTGGGCCCCTGACGCCATTCACGGTGTGCTGGCGCGCGATCTCGTGCACGTCCGCGACCAACATCGCTTCGAGGAGGTCGAGGCCGATGTGATCGGCGAGGCAGGGCCGCAGGACGAGTTCCGGTGCATGATGCACACCGGCTCGGGTGGCTATCGAGCAGTGACCCTCAGCGCGAAGCCGCTGATGGCTGCGGCGCACGAGGTGGGGGGAATCTTCCTTCAGATCACCGACACCCACGACAGGGATGCGGCGCTTAGGGCCCTGGCGATCCTCTCGCACGCGAACCGGGCTCTGGTGGGTGCCGCCGACGAGACCCAGCTGCTGCAGCAGATGTGCGACACGATCGTGGAAGTCGGGTGCTACGCGCTGAGCTGGTACGGCCGGCCCGTGAATGATGCCGAACAGTCGGTGCAGGTCGTGGTGAACGCCGGTGACCAGTTCGGCTACCTCGACGAGGTTCGCGTGTCATGGGGTGACAACCCGCTGGGACGGGGTCCCACCGGACGAGTGCTTCGGCTCGGTGTGACACAGGTCGAGAACCGTGTGTCTCCCGATCCGGACTACAGGCCGTGGAGCGAGGCTGCTGACCGACGAGGGCTCCTGTCGTCGATCGCGCTCCCGGTGGTGGTGGAGGGCCACCTCGACGGTGCCCTCATGGTGTACGCCGACGAGGTGGGTGCCTT
>WLOZ01000306.1 GCA_009699025.1 Actinomycetota bacterium | reverse complement strand
TTTTATGTCGACTGCGCGGGCCACGTCGACGACCCGCAACTCGCAGCTCACAATCTCGCGCACGCAGCGAAGGTGCACGGCGTCGAGTTCATGTTCGGCGTCGACGTGGTTGAGGTGCTGCGCGCCGAAGGCCGCGTCGCTGGGGTGGGCCTCGCCGATGGTGCCCGCGTGGAAGCACCCGTGGTGGTTAACGCGGCGGGCCCGTGGTCGTCGGTGCTCAACGCGATGGCCGGTGTGCTGTCTGACTTCACGGTGTCGACCCGTCCCTTCGAGGATGAGGTCATCTCGATGCCGGCGCCCGAGGGTTTCCGCATTGGCACCGGCACCTGTATCACCGACCCCGATGTCGGCACCTACTTCCGCCCCCACGCTGGCGACACGATCATCGTGGGAGGCATTGAGCCCGACTGCGATCCCCTCACCTTCCTTGATCGGGTGGAAGACGCCTCCGAGTCGGTGACCCAGGAAACGTGGGAAGTGCAGTCGCTGCGCCTGTCGCGACGCGTTCCGTCGGTGAGCATTCCGGGCCGGGTCAGCGGCATCGTGGGCGTGTACGACGTGACCGAAGACTGGACTCCTATCTATGACCGCACCTGCCTCGACGGCTACTACGTGGCGATCGGCACCAGCGGCCACGGCTTCAAGCAGGCGCCCTTCGTGGGGGTGCTCATGGCCACGCTGATCGACCGGGTCGAGGCTGGGCACGACCACGACGCCGAGCCGCTCGTCGTGCGGGGGGCGTGGACCGGAGTCGAGGTCGACCTCGGCCACTTCTCGCGCCGGCGCACGGTGGTGCCGCAGCGGGGAATGGGGTAGTGGCATGAGCGCACTGAATCTGAGCCCACTTGATGAGGAGGCGCTCGACCGTATCCACGCACAGGCCATGCGCGTGCTGGTCGAGATCGGCACTGAGGTTGACGACGATGCGGTGTTGGCGCTGCTGGCTGCGGCAGGGCAGTCGGTCGACGGTACGCGCGTGCGGTGGGACCCCGAATTCGTGATGGCCCAACTGGCGTTGGCGCCCCCCACCGTGACCGTCACCGGCCGCAATGCCTCGCGCAGCGTGACTCTCGGTGGTGGCACGCTGGCCCACTCTCCCGTGGGTGGGCCGCCATTTGCGCACGATCGTGAGCGGGGCCGACGTGATGGCACCATGGCCGATCACATCGAGTTGGTGAAGATCGCCCATGCGTCAGACCAGTTGGCAGTGATGCAGAGCGGCACCACCGAGGCACAGGACATCGACTCAGAGTGGCGCCATCTCGAGATGGACTACTCGGTGCTGCGCTGGAGCGATCGGCCGCTCATCATCTACGGCACCAGCGGTGGCAAGTCGCGCGACGCGTTCGAACTCGCGGCCATTGCGGCCGGTGGACGCGAGGCACTGCTGGCCAACCCCATGGCCATTGGCATCGTGAACCCCAACAGCCCCCTGGTGTGGGACGGCCTCATGGTCGACACCCTCGTGGCATGTGCCGAGTATGGGCAGCCCGTTGCCATCACGCCCTTTCTTTTAGCCGGAACCTCGGCGCCGGTCACGCTCGCGGCGGGCCTGTCGCTGCTGGTGGCCGAGACCCTTGCCGGGGTGGCGATGGCCCAGTTGGTGCGGCCCGGCACTCCGTGCATTCTCGGCACCTTCTTTAGCGGAGTCGACATGCGCTCGGGAGGTCCGTCTCTGGGGTTACCCGAGTCGGTGCTGGCCACTCTTGCCGGTGCTCAGATGGCGCGGCGCTACGGGCTGCCCCTGCGCGGAGGCGGCGGACTGTGCTCGGGCATCGCCCTCGACGCCCAGGCGGCTACCGAGAGCGCCATGTCGCTGTGGGCGACCTATCTCGCCGGTTGCGACCTCGTGGTGCACTCGGCGGGTTGGCTTGAGGGTGGCCTGGTGGCCTCCTACGAGAAGATGGCGCTCGACCTCGAAGTCATCCGCATGCTCGAGCGCGTTCGCGAGGGTCTCGTGGTTGACGACGAGACCCTGGCCTTCGACACCCTGGCCGAGGTAGGCCCCGGCGGGATGTTCCTCGGCCACGAGCACACCCTCGAGCGCTTCCGCACCGACGTGTTTATGAGCCCGCTGTTCAGGTCGCAGGCGTTTCCGACCTGGACCAAGCTGGGCTCGCGTGAGGCCGACGAGATCGCCACGGGCGAGTGGAAGAAATTGCTCGAGTCGTACGTCGACCCCGGCATCGACGACGCGGTCGAGGCCGAGCTGCGCGACTTCGTTGATCGCCGCACGCGAGAGCTGGACCCCGACTGATGGAGTCGAGCTACCGGGTTGTCGTCATCGGTGGCGGCATCGTGGGGGCGAGTCTGCTGTACCACCTCACCCTGCGCGGCTGGACCGACGTGGCGATCATCGAGCGCACCGAACTCACCGCGGGCTCAAGCTGGCACGCCGCCGGCGGATTCCATGCGATCAACTCCGACACCCATATTTCCGCGCTGCAGAAGTACACCATCGGGCTCTACCCCGAGGTGGAAGCCGAGAGCGGTCGCAGTGTGGGTCTCAAGATGACCGGCGGAATTGAGCTCGCCAGCACGCCAGAGCGCATGCAGTGGCTGCGGGCCGAGCTCGAGTGGCACGCGATGATGGGCACTGAGGGTGCTCGACTACTCGACGTTGACGAGATTGTCGACCTCGTGCCGATCGTGTCTCCCGAAGGGCTTGTGGGCGGGCTGTTCGACCCGCACGAGGGCAACCTCGACCCCCACGGCGCCACCCACGCTTACGCCACGGCCGCTCGCAACCGTGGGGCCGACGTGGTGCTGCACAACCGGGTGCTCGACCTCACCTGCACGGCCGACGGCCTCTGGCGGCTCGATACCGAACTCGGGCCCGTGGTGGCCGAGCACGTGGTCAACGCCGCCGGGCTGTGGGCCCGCCGGGTGGGCCGCATGGTGGGCGTCGACCACCCCGTCACGCCGATGGCCCACCACTACCTGGTCACCGAGCCCATTGCTGAGGTGGCCGCGCTCACCCACGTGATGCCGGCCGTGACCGATCTCGAGGGGTTCACGTACCTGCAGCGCGAGCAGGACGGCGTGCTGCTCGGCATTTACGAGCAGAACCCGCGCCACTGGAAGGTTGAGGGCGCCGACTGGGACTTCGGCATGACGCTCTTTCCTGAGGAGACCGATCGCATCGGCCCCGAACTGGAAATCGGGCTGCGGCGCTTTCCGGTACTTCAGGACGTCGGCATCAAGCGCTGGGTCAACGGCGCCTTCACCTTCACCCCCGACGGCAACCCGCTGGTCGGACCCGTGCGCGGGGTACCGAACTACTGGGCGGCGTGCGGCGTGATGGCCGGCTACTCGCAGTGCGCCGCCATCGGGCTGGCGCTGTCGAACTGGATGGTCGACGGCGACCCCGGCGACGACGTGTTCGCCATGGACGTTGCCCGCTTCGGCGAGTGGGCGTCTGACGATGCCTACCTCAAGGCCACCACGGCGCAGTTCTACGCGCGCCGCTTCGTGATCGCCCACCCCAACGAGTTCCTACCCGCGGGGCGCCCGCTGCACACCACGCCCGCGCACGACGAGCTGGCGGCCGACGGTGCTCGGACCAACGCCACGTGGGGACTCGAGGTGCCGCAGTACTTCGCCCCCGCCGACTTCGTGGAGGTGCCCTCGCTGCTGCGACCCAACGCGTTCTCGCTCGTGGCCGACGAGGTCGCCGCGGTGAGGTCGGCGGTGGGCGCCTACGAGACCGGCGTGTACGCGCGCTACGAGGTGAGCGGTCCGGGGGCCGAGGCGTGGCTCGACTCGCTGCTCGCGTGCCGCATTCCGCAGGT
>WLOZ01000305.1 GCA_009699025.1 Actinomycetota bacterium | reverse complement strand
GTCGAGCTGGTACCTGAGCTCGCGCGCCTTGAGCATCGGGTTGTGCATCACGCCGATGGCTCCCACCATCCACAGCGCCTGCAGCGCGATGACGAACTGCGGGTCATTCTGCAGATAGAGACCCACTCGATCGCCCGGCTGCACCCCGTGGTCGATCAGCCCCACCGCCACGGCGTGCGCCATGTCGTCGAGCTGCCTGTGGGTGAGCGTCTGGTCGAAGAAGTAAATGGCCGGGCCGTCGGGCCGCTCGTCGACGCCGACCTGGAATACCTCCACGCCGTTACGCGCCCTGGCCACATAGGTGGCGGGGACGCCGGGGGGATAGAGGGAGGTCCAGGGCCGCGCGGTCACGTCATAGGCAGGAGAATCCACCGGTCAGGCGCCGAACCGCTCGCGATAGGGCGCAATGACCTCGCGGCCGAACCGCTCGACCTCGTCCTCGTGACCGGGCACGACCTGCCACACGATCTCGTCTAGCCCCGCCTCCTCGAGGGCGCGGATCTCGCCGATGACCTGCTCGGCCGGGCCCACGATGCTGAGGAGATTGATCAGGTCGGCGGTAATGAACCGCTCCTCCTCCGGCCGCACAAAGGTGCTGTGACCGGTGTGCTGGGCCGACCACGGCGCCTCGTCGGGCAGGGTCATGATGACCTCGGCGAAGTACTCCAGCGCGGCCTCCTTGAGCACCTCCGGGGCATCCTCGGCAGTGAGTTGGCTGCCCTGCGCCCACTCCTCGCGCTGCTGCGGCCCATCCTCGGCGAAAATCGCGTGCATGCTGTGGAAGTACGTTGTGACCCACGGCCCCAGAAATGAGCGCAGCCGGTCGGAGTCGAGCGGCTCGCCCTCTCCCTGCACCGCGACGGCAGTGATGAGCGCCGACGGGATCCGCCCCGCGCCCCGCTTCGTCGCCAACTGCCGCACCTCGTCGATCTTCTTACCGATCAGTTCGGGGTCGGGGCGACGATCGACGCTCAGCGTCCAGAATCCGTCGGCGAGCTCACCGGTGACCGCGATGCCCTTGGGGCCCACGGCACTCACGTAAATCGGGATGGTGTCGTCAATGTTCATGTAGCCCTTGTCGGGGTGCATGTGCCGCACGGGGCGCGCGACTCCGCGCACCGTCATATCGACCTGCTCGCCAGCCATCCAGCCGCGGGCGACCTTCAGGTGATCGGCGAGAACAGCCCAGGGCGTCGGCTTCGTGCCGATCGACAGCGCTCCGGTGAAGCCTGTGCCGAAGCCCAGGAGGATGCGGCCCGGCGCCAGGATGTTGAGGGTGCCCATGGCGGTGCCCAGCACATGGGGCATCCGCAGGTGCGGAATCGCCACGCCGAGGCCGAGGTCCATGCGCTCGGTCACCGTCGCGCACATCGCCATGACCACGAACGGATCACTGTTGACCGCCGGGGTGTCGTAGAACCAGGCCACGTCGTACCCGAGGGACTCCGCAACCGGGAGTACCTCGACCGCCTTCAGATGCGAGGCAAATGAAATTCCGAACCTCATGCGACTACTCCTTTGTGGGTATGCCCTACGTACTGCGGGCCTGTCGGAACAGTACCTAGCGAACGCTCGGTTGTCAGCCGCTTCGACCGCTCAGGCTGAGGTGGCGAGCTCGAGCATGTCGGCAACACACGCGGGTCGATCGGAGCCCTCAACCTCGAACGTGTAGCGCGTGCGCGTGAGTACGCCCGAGGGGATGTCGGACACCTCCACGATCACGGCGTGCATGCGCACCCGGGAGTTCACCGGAACCGGCGCGGGGAAGCGCACGCGGTCGAGTCCGTAATTCAGCCGTGGACGCTCGGTCTCGATGCTGAAAATCTCCTCGCGCAGCCCCGGGATGAGGGTGAGGGTCAGGAACCCGTGCGCGATGGTCGAGCCGAATGGGCCGCTCGCCGCTCGTGCGATGTCGACATGAATCCATTCGAAGTCGCCGGTGGCCCCGGCGAAGGCGTCGATGCGACCCTGGTCGATCACCAGCCACTCGCTCGCCCCGAGTTCGACCCCCACCACGGCACGCACCTCGTCGAGTCCGCGCAGCACCCGCACCGGGGCCATCACGACCCCAATGCGGGGGCCGGGACGATGAGCGGCTTGATAACGGTCGACGCCGCGGCTGCTTCGAAGGCCGAGAGGGCGTCGTCGAGGGCGAACTCGGCCACCAGGCTCGACACGTCGATGCGACCCCTATCGAGCAGATCGATGACATGCGCGTACTCGTTGGCCACCGACGCGTAGACCCCCCGCACCTCGAGCTCGCGCCGAACGATGAGGCTGATGCTCGCCGTGGGTTGCTGCGTGTACATCGCCACGACCGAGATCGTGCCTCCCACTCGAGTGGTCTCGACGGCCGAGGCGAGCGCCGACTGTGCGCCCGAGGCCTCCACCCACACGTCGGGCTGTCCCCACTCGGCGGTGTCGACCGTACGCGCGTCGATTCCTAGCGCGGCAGCCGCTGGCAGCCGTGACTGCGCGTCATGCGGGGCTCCGAGGAGGATCACGTCTGCGCCCGCGTCCTTCGCGATCAGCGCGCACGCAATGCCGATGAAGCCAGCTCCCGAGACCACCACCTGCTGACCGGCCTCCACCCGACCCACGGTCAGCACGGCGTGTGCCGCCACCGACAGGGGCTCGACGGTTGCCGCCACCGCCGCCGGCATGGTGGCCGGGACCCGGATGAGGAAGACGGCCGGCACCACCACGAATTCGGCCATTGCGCCGTTGTAGTTCAGGCCGATGACCTGCCGCTTCGCGCAGCGGTTGGCGCGCCCTGCGAGACACTGGGGGCACTCGAGGCACCCCTGAATCGACACGGCGACCGCTCGATCTCCCACCAACCATTCGGTGACGTCAGCAGCAGACTCGACCACGGTCCCCACGAACTCGTGACCCATCACCAGGGGGGTCGCGATCCATTCGTAGCCCGGGTCGGAGCGCCACGCATGAAGGTCACTTCCGCACAGCCCGCACGCCTCAACGCGCAGCAGCACCTGACCTGGGCCCACCTCGGGCACCGGGAGATCAGTGATTCTCGTGTCGGCCACATCAGTTCCGGTCTTGAACAGCGACTTCATGCGCTTCTCCTCCTGTTGTGCGTCAACCTACGACGCGAGCCAACCACCATCGACGGCGAGGCACTCGCCGCTGACGTACTTCGCCGCGTCTGATGCGAGGTACACGCACGCAGCCGCCACATCCTCGGGATCGCCCAGCCGGCCCATGGGAATCCGCGACATGACCCAGGCATGACGCTCAGGGTCGGCCAGTAGGTTCTTGGTGAGTGCCGTGTCGAAGTAGCCGGGAAGCACGGCGTTGACGGTGATTCCGTAGGGCGCCCATTCGCGCGCGAGGCCGTGAACCATGCCCACGACCCCGCTCTTCGCAGTGCCGTACGGAACGACGTTGGGCAGGCCGATGCGACTCGACAGCGAGCCAATAAAGATATGTCGGCCCTGCACGCCTGCGGCCATCTGGCGCTCGCCGATAGCCGCCGTGAGCAGGAAGGGCGCCGCCAGGTGCACGTCCATCATCAGCCGGAACTCAGCGGGAGTGATCTCGTGGGAGCGCTTGCGGATCTGCATTCCGGCCGCTGGCACCACGATGTCGATGCGGTCCTGCCACTCCCACGCGGCAGCACCGAAACCAGGAACCGACTCGGAGTCGGAGAGGTCGGCGATGATCGTGTGCGCGCGCCTACCGATGGCCGCAATCGCGGCGGCGGTCTCGTCGAGCTCTGACTGGGTTCGGCTCATCAGCACCACGTCGGCCCCCGCCTCGGCGAATGCAATGGCGAT
>WLOZ01000304.1 GCA_009699025.1 Actinomycetota bacterium | reverse complement strand
TTGTCGATCCGCCGTCGGGTGAGTTCTCTGGCGGTGCGTGGGTCACGGGAGTTCCCCCATCGATCGCCGCTCAGGTGATGGCATCGGGGCAGGCGATTCGTACCGGAGTACACGGACCTGAATTGGCTATTCCTGTGTCAACCTTCTTCGCCGAACTGGGTCGGCGTGGGATGGTCCCTGTTGACCGCATCACTGCACTGTCCTGACTAGCATCCTGAGAAATCGCCCGACTCGATCTGCCGGAGGTTGCCATGTCTGACCGCACACTCACCGTTCTTCTCGCTGCTGAAAGTGCCTATGGCCCCACGAACAATTGCATCGGAATCGGTGCCGAACTCGTACGCATGGGGCACCGGGTGGTGTTCGCGGCCGAGGAGTCATGGGCAGGCAAGATCGAGCCCCTCGGAATCGAAGAGAACCTCGTATCGATGGCGCCTGCGCCCGAGGAGGAAGCGGCGGCCGGTCAGGTGTGGATCGACTTCATCCGTGACACTGCACCGGAGTTCCGCAAACCCACCATCGAGCAGATTGCCACCTTCACCGAACCGGTCTGGCGCCAACTGCTCGATGCCGCGGTGTACGCCGAGCCTCAGTTCGCAGCGATCGTCGATGCGGTACAACCCGATGTCATCGTTCAAGACAATGTGTCGGCGTTCCCGGCTTTACGTTCAGCAGGCCGACCGTTCGTGCGCTTGGTGTCGTGCCAACCGCTCGAGATGAATGGACCGATGGTGCCCCCGGCACTTTCGGGCCTACCGGCGCGCGATTCGGCTCAGTGGCAGGGCTGGCGCGATGAATACGCGCGGGTGTGCCGAGGAGTGTGGAATGACTACAACACGTTCTCACGTGATTCCGGTGCGCCTGCCTTGGCCGATCTCGAATTCATGTACGAAGGCGACGAGAACATCTACATCTACCCCGAAGTGGCTGACTACATCGACCAACGTCCGCTCGGCGCGACCTGGCATCGCGTGCAGTCATCAGTGCGATCGACCGAACAGCCCATCGATGTGCCAGCACACATTCTCGAGGGCGAGGGTTCTCTGGTGTACCTGTCGTTGGGTTCGCTCGGCGGTGCCGACCTCGACCTGATGCAACGCCTCACCGGGTTCCTCGCCGACAGCCCACATCGCTTCATTGTGAGTAAGGGTCCGCGCGCCGACGAGTACGAACTACCCGACAACATGTGGGGCGCAGGCATGGTGCCGCAGACGACGCTGCTGGAGAAGGTTGATCTCGTCATCACGCACGGTGGTAACAACACGACCTGTGAGTCGTTCCACTTCGGTAAGCCGATGATCGTGCTGCCACTGTTCTGGGATCAGTACGACAACGCTCAGCGCGTTGATGAATTGGGATTCGGACGCCGCCTCGACACGTATCGCGTTGAAGGGCCGGAGCTACGCGCAACCCTCGACGGCCTGCTGGCCAACATGCAACTGCGGGCGCGCATGGCTGAGAACGGACGTGCGATTCGTGCCGAGAACGGGGTGCGGCGCGAGGCTGACATCATTGCCGCGCTGGGGCTGCGCACCTGATGAATCCCCACCGTTCCCTGCAGTTGGTGACAGTCGTGGCGGTTTCATTAGCGGGCAGGGTGTAACTTCAGCTGTGGCGCAAGGGCGGCTTGGGGTGACGCCCCCGGTGGAGGCGGCAGCCCGATCGACCCTTGTTAGTTGACGCAGGCAATAGGAGAGACACGTACGACGGTTGTGGAGGGGAGAACGTGTCATGAGTGATGACGACCGTGCAGGTTTCCTCCGTGAGCCGGAAGAATTGGCGGGGGTCCGTGCCCAGTTACAGAGCCAGATTGACGCAGCTCGAAATCTCGAAGACGAAATGCGCGCTGCCCGCTTTCAGCAGGCTCGGGCGGGTGTCTTGAAGGGCTACGAGACACTCGTACCTCTTGATGCAGAACGCATTCTGATTGAGCGCGAACGTCACGTAGCGCAGCAGGCGGCCGTGGGGTACACGGTTAAGTTGGCGGCCGCGCGTGTGAAGTTGGTTGAAGCCGAGCATCGACAGTCGGGTGTTGACTTGGTGCGCGCTCCCTCGTCGGGCACCGTCTTCCTGCCCGATGTCCCGTCCCTGAGCGTGTTCGATGACTCCGCCTCTCACCTGAGCAGCGTTCGTATTGGTGCCCTGAATGTTCCGCGGGCCAGGCTGTCTGACGTGGCCTATTTTCCTGACGTGGCGGTACCTATCGCGACGAGTGGGTACGTGCCGCTTGAGCCGTTCGGATGGCCCGAGGTACACGACTTTTGGATTCGAGTGGAGGGCCAGAAATCAGTTGATCTTGACCAGCTGACATTGGTCGATGAAGACGTGTGCATCTTGTCGAACATCTTCTCGATGACGTTCGGTCACTGGCTGACTGAGGAACTCGTGTCGCTGTATGTACACGAAATGTCGGGCTTCACTGGCAAATACGTCATCGATGACCGCCACGGCGAGGGCCTGCCCTCGTTCGTGAACGAATCCCTCGTGCTCCTCGGAATTGGTGACGACCGACTCATCACGAAACTGAATGGGCCGACACGTTTTCGTTCGGTGACGTACGCGCCAGTCATCACCCACGATTTCGCTGCGGTGTATCCCGATGTGTACCTCGGCTACCGCGAGTGGATGTATGCCGCGGCAGGTGTTTCCGAGCCAACCGGCGGACGGCGCATCTGGCTGGCCCGGGATAAACGATTGAGTGGAGGACGCTCGGGTCTGATCAACGAGGACGAGGTGAGAGAACTCATCGAGCGACACGGATTCGAGATCGAGGACCCGGGACAACTGCCATTCGCCGACCAGATTCGAATGATGGCGGATGTCTCGGTGTGGGCAGGTGCACACGGGTCGGCCGCTCGCAACGCTCTGTTCATGCCCAGACGTTCCACCGTGATCGAGTGCTTCTCGCCCTACCTAGCCAATAAGTCCAATTCTGCGTACTTCCGTCTGCTTCAGCACGACTACCGCATGATCATGATGGAGACGGCATACGACGACTACCCGTGGGGTGTTGAGGTGTTCGTCGATATCGAGCACTTGGCCCTTATTCTTGACGGTCTCGACAACGACTGACCCTGATAGCGAACTGTTCATGAGGGGTCGGTGTAGTACTCGCCAAGCCGGTTGGGGGGAGAAAACCCCGCGATCGGTCGACACGTCGGCCCCCATTGTGGGGGTCAGCAGGTCAGGTGCCTGGACGAAGACGGAAATAAGGAGTGTCAAATGCGGCGGGAGGAGTTGCCGTCTGCGATGTTCGGGTCATGTTGACGACGTGACCATCTATGATCACCCGATCGCCAGCCGCCGGCCAGATGTCCCTCTAGTTACTCAGAGTGACCAAATTCTCCCAGTGGCCCCGGCGCGATTCGAACGCGCGACACACGGTTTAGGAAACCGATGCTCTATCCCCTGAGCTACGGGGCCATGAAGCAGTCACTGTAGCGGGAAAGGGTCCGGCCCCCGTGGTGGGAGGATGACGTGTGACATCCCTGAGCATGGTGCTCGACATGGCCGTGGTGATCGCCACCTTCGCCGTCATCTTCCCCGCCGAGTTGCCAGACAAGTCGTTCATCGCCGCACTGGTGCTGGCTACCCGGTATCCGCGGCTCATGGTGTGGCTGGGCGCTTCGGCCGCGTTCGTGGTTCACATGGCTATCGCGGTGTCCGCGGGAGCCTTGCTGGGGCTGCTACCCCAGCGCCTGGTGCTCGGCGTGGCTGCGGCCCTGTTCGCCTTTGGGGCCGTCAATCTCATCCGAGGCGGCCTCCACGCGCGCGCCGAGGAGGAGGCCGAGGAGGAGGCTGAG
>WLOZ01000303.1 GCA_009699025.1 Actinomycetota bacterium | reverse complement strand
GGCGAGAGGGTCACCACCTCATGCGGCACGCCCAGTTCGCGCGTGAGCCGACGCGCAAACTCCAGGTCCGGGCTTCCCGGAGCGCCAATAGTGAACGCCACGCAGTCGGGATGCATCTCCTTGACGTGGATCAGCGCGAGCGAGGAGTCGAGCCCACCGGAGAGAATGACTCCCACCGGCAGGTCGGTGTCGACACGCAGTCGCACACTCTCGCGGTAGGTCGCCCGCAGTGCGGCCCGCGCCTCCTCAATGTCATCGATCATCGGCTCGCCCTCGCCAAGCCTGAGCAGATCGACGTAGGGCATCAGCGTCGGATCACTTCCCACCTCAACCCATCCGCAGTGCCCGGGCGCAACCTCGTGCACGGGCAGTCCGGTCGGCACTAACGCCTTGACCTCGGACGCCACGTGGAGGCAGTCGCCGTCGCGGGCCCAATACAGCGGTTTCACTCCGGCGGGATCGCGCGCCAAAAAAACGCGCGACGTAGTTCGGTCGACAACAGCGAATGCGAACTCCGCTCGGAATTCCAGCAGCGCCTCTGTACCCCACGCCAGGAACGACTCGAGAACCACCTCAGTGTCGCTCATCGACCGCTGGACGTGGCCCTCAGCCTCCAGTCGAACCCGCAACTCGCGGTGGTTGAACACCTCGCCGTTGTAGCAGAGCACCCACCGGCCGTCTGCTGAGAACCATGGCTGCACTGCATGATCGCGATCGACGATTTTCAAGCGAGAGGTCGCCAGCATCGCTGCAGGCTCGAGCGACACCTCCATCGACTCGCCGCGAGGTGAGATCGCCAGCTTCATCGCATCGAATAGTGCCACTCGGCTGGCAGCGCTTGGCCCGACGATCAGGGCAATACCGCACATCAGCCCACGACCGTGAAAGCCGTTTGCAGTGCTTCGGGATTGGGGCACACATGCCAGGCGCGACCCTCGTCTATCACGTTGAGCTCGCCTCGATCGCGTCGCCCAGTGAGAACTCCGCGCAGGGCATCCTGCGCGTCAAACCGTGCGAACCAGTCCATTTCGATGTCGGCGGCCCAGCCTCGGCAGTGTGCACTAGGAGAAAGCGCGGAGTAGCCCAAGTCGCGCAGGTGCTCCTGCTGCTGCAGGCTGCGCGTCACACTGTTCACCCACAACGGCGGGGTTCGCGCCGGTGCGGCTGCCTCGAATTCACGAGCGAGCGCGTTGAGAACGACGACCATCTCGGGACGAATACTGGTACTCGACACTCCGGCTGCATGCGGCCGTCGACGCGGAAAGCAGCGCCTCACAGCAAGGTTGCGCGCCCGCGGCAGCACTCGGTCGGAGGCAACCGTGAAGCCAAAGCGCAGGTGCCCACCCTCGCGAAGATCAACGAGGTCGACCAGTGATTGGCTTTCAGTGATTTCCGCGGTGGTGGCGAAGTCAGGGGTGCCAGACCACCACGCGAGGTCGATCTGCTGAAGCAGCAGGATGCGCACCAGGGTCTCAGGCGTTTCGGCGTTCGAGGCGCTGGTCACCACGAAGCGACTTACCTCGTCATGCGCCTGACGCACCAGTGCGTCGATGCCGCCCTCGACTCGGTCGAGCACCGCCCTCGCCGCGGGCTCATTCAGGCGTGACCTCAACACGGTCTCGGTTGTGACCGGAAGCAGGGGGCGGGCAGCTTCCGTCAGCAGCACGTGAATCTCATCGACGATGGCGCGGTAGTGGTTCAGGCTGCGTGCACCCTGTCGGACACTCGCCGATGGATCCACATTGTGACACTAGCAAGAAGTGGTTCGGCGGCGTGTGCGAGGAACGTACGCTCGTCATATGACACTGCGGGTGGCCCCGGTCGCGGCCGATCAGGTCATCGACTTTCTGACCGGTCGCGACGATGCCTCACACCAGCAGTGGCCGTCGTGGGCCACGGTGAAATCCGAATGGACGAACGCTCTACTTGGCTGGTTTGACGACCGAACATTGGTGGGCACAGGCCTCGTGCTTCGTCGTGCACTGCGGCCGACCTCGTGGTGGTTCGACTACCTGCCCGAGGGCCCCATCATCGACTGGAGCCGGTACGACGCTGGCGACATCGTGTCACCACTCGTTGCCCATCTCCATGACCATGGTTCGGCCACGGTCAAGATCGGCGCCCGACTTCCGCTGAGGCGCTGGCGCGGCGAAACCCTGCTGCACGCGATCCCCCACGGCGCTCGCAGGTGGCGCGATCTGACACCCGACACTGAGTACGCCGACGTCATGGCGATCGCGGCTCGGCTTCGCTCCCTCGGCGCCCGACCCTACGAGGCCCCTCGACCCGGCTTCGGCGGAACGATGCAGCCGAGGTACGGGGTTGAGGTACCGCTGCTCGGAAGGACTGAGTCTGACCTGAGGAACGAGTGCAGTGCCTCGTTTCGGCGCAATGTGGCGAAGTCGGAGCGGGCCGGGGTTCAGGTGCGCATCGGCAACGAGGGCGATATCGGCAGCCTTCACATGATGTTGGTCGAGAGCGGAGAGCGGGACAATTTCGTGCCGCGAGGCAGGGACTACTTCCAACGGATGTTCCGCGCGATGAACGACGAGGAGCCCCAAAGGGTCCGGGTGTATCTGGCCGAGAACGAAGGAGTCGCGCACGCGGCAGCCTTGCGCGTGAGGGTCGGAACTGGTTCCTGCTACACCTACGGAGGCTCGTCAACCGCGGGCCGTGCGGCACGTCCGAGCAACGCTCTGCAGTGGCGCATGCTGCTCGACGCGCTCGCCGAGGGGTGCGCAACGCACGACCTCCGGGGGGTCTCCGACACGCTGGTCGAGGATGACCCCCTGCTGGGACTCACCCGCTTCAAGCTCGCCATGGGTGGCGAGGCAGTCGAGTACCTCGGAGAGTGGGACGTTCCGATTCGCCCGCTCGTAGCACGGGCCGTGACCCGCCACCTATCTCGTCGGGCAGAAGCGTAAGCACGTCCGCAGGAGCGGCCTCTTGGGGCGCGCTAGCGCGATAGGTTCGCGCTTGGGTGCCCCCGATGCAGAGTGCTGGAAGGCCCTAGGCCACCTGCACCCGGGTTGACTTCATCAGCACGGCCGCTGATGTGGCCGCCGAAACGGTGAGCGTCGATGTACCTGATGCGAGTGTGATCACGCACGTCACCAGACGCGCGGTGCCTGTTCCAGCCACCGTGCACACCCCGCTGGCCTTCGTCGCACCAGTGCTGACCTCGGTGTACTTCGTTGCACCCAACACCGGCTTGAACTTCGCCGTCACCACTTGACCCACCTTTGTCCACGTGATGGCGATCGGCGTGACCGCAGCGCTTGGCGCCGATGCCGCGCCGAGACCCACCGAGTTATGCGCCTTGACGGTGAAGCGATACCCCACCCCGGCGGCCAAGCCGGTGACCTGGCATGACAGCGCGCCTGAGTTGGTCGCTGTCGTGCAGGTGCGAGTGACGGTACCCACCTTCGGAGTCGCGGTCACCTGGTAGAAGTTGATGGCCGCGCCGCCGTTGTCGACGGGAGCGGTCCACGACACGACGACCGCCTTGTTACCGGCAAGGCCTTTCACCGAGCGCGGCACATTCGGCGTCGCGGCAGCCACCGCGGTGGCGGAGGCGTCGGAGTAGGCGACCGCCGGAGACCCGACACCATTGGATGCGGTGACCTTCACCCGCAGGTAACGCCCGATCTGCGAACTTGCTACGACGTAAGCACGCGCCGTTGCACCGGAGATGGACGCCCATCCGGTGGTGCGATTGGCCGATGACTGCCACTGATACGCCACCGTTGGCGTCGGAGCTCCGTCGGCGCTCGGCGCATAGGAGGTCACGGTCGAACGCACCTCAAGG
>WLOZ01000302.1 GCA_009699025.1 Actinomycetota bacterium | reverse complement strand
TACCGGGCTGGGTGAGCGTTCCGGTCTTGTCGACGCACACCACG
The DNA here is from genome assembly GCA_009699025.1 of Actinomycetota bacterium. The sequence continues at coordinate 3,768 of WLOZ01000302.1, read as the reverse complement.
TCGACCCGTGCGAGCACCTCTACCGCGGGCATCTCCTGCACCAGCACATGCTTCTGGCCCAACCTCACCACCGCGACGGCCATCGCGATGCTCGTGAGCAGCACCAGACCCTCGGGCACCATGGTTACCACGCCCGCCACGGTGCCTGACAGCGCCGCCTGCCAGTCGGGGCTCGCGCGAAGTTGGCTCACAAACAGGAGGATGCCCAGCGGGATAAGCACCCAGGTGATGGTGCGGACGAACTTCATGATCGAGCCCATCAACTCGCTCGAGGTCGTCGAGAACTTGCGCGCCTCGGCCGTGAGTTGGGTCGCGTAGGCATCGAGACCCACGCGCTCGGCCCGCATCAGGCCGTGCCCTGCCACCACAAAGGAGCCTGACCTCGCCTCGTCGCCGGGGTGCTTGTCGACGGGGTCGGCCTCTCCGGTGAGCAGCGACTCGTCACACTCGAGCCCCTCACTGCTCACCACAGCGCCGTCGACTACCACCTGGTCGCCGAGCCGCAGCACGATGAGGTCGTTCTGCACCACCTCGGCTGGCCGCACCTCAGCGTCGACGCCGTTGCGCCGCACCATGGGCCGCGCCTCACCCACCAGCGACAACTGTTCGAGGGTGCGCTTGGCTCGGTACTCCTGGATGATCCCGATACCCGAGTTGAACACGATGACGAGCCCGAACAGCGAGTCCTGCAGAGGCGCTCGCGCGATGAACATCAGAGCCCACAGCGACCCGATGACAAGGTTGAACGAGGTGAGCGTGTTAGCCCGAATGATGTTGGAGAGGGTGCGGCTGCGCGGGTCGGGAGCATCGTTCGTGAGACCGGCCGCCACTCTCTCGGCCACCTCCTCGGTGGTCAGTCCCGTGGTGGGGTCAGCAATTCCTCGCATCTGCTCGCTCACTCGTGGTCGCTCCGCACCCAGTCATCCTGCAACCAGTCGAGCCGTCGCAGGATGATTCCTTCGCGCAGGGCCCAGGGGCCGATCTCCAGCATCTCGAGCGACATCAGGTCCATGGCCGCCTCGGCGACCACGGCGCCGGCCAGCAGCTGCGCAGCGCGCGAGGGGCTGACACCCGGAAGGACGGAGCGCTCGGCAACGGTCATCGCGGCAAGCTTCGGCACCCATTCCCTCAGGTCATCTCGGTGCAGGTAGCGACGCACGCCCACCCCTTCGCTCGATGGGGCCGCGCCAGCGATGCGAGCGAGGGAGCGCATCGTCTTGCTGGTGGCCACGGCGTGGCCTGCCGCGCCCGCTCGCGAGATGCGACCCACGGCCACGCCCATCGCGGCACGCACCTCCTTGCGGAACGCGCGCACCTCATCAGCGGTCGGGGGGTCGTTGCGCAGGAAGTCGCGCGTGAGCCGACCAGCACCGAGCGGAAGTGAAAAGGCAAGGTCGGGGTTCTCATCGTTGCCGGCCGCGATCTCGAGCGAGCCTCCACCGATATCGATGACTAGCAGCCGGCCGCTCGACCACCCAAACCATCGGCGAACCGCCAGAAAGGTCAGCCGGGCCTCGTCGTCGCCGGTGAGTACCTCGAGTCGAATACCGGTGCGCTCGCGCACCGCCTCAATCACCGCATCACCATTGACCGCCTCGCGGATGGCCGAGGTGGCGAACGCCATCATCTCGGTCACCCCGAGGTCCTCGGCGATGAGGAGCGACTCCTGCATAAAGGAGACGAGAGCGTCGACGCCCGCGTCGTCGATGGTGTCATCATCGCCAAGGTGCTCGGCGAGCCTGAGCTCGATCTTGCGCGAGGTCGCGGGTACAGGGGCCGCGCCCGGATGCGCATCGACGATGAGGAGGTGCACCGTGTTCGAACCGACATCAACAACTCCGAGGCGCATGACACGACGGTACCTGCTTGATCCAGTCGACGCGTGTCCTAGGGTGGCCGCATGCCTGAGGTGCCCCTCGACTTCCCACGAGCATGGATCGAGTTTCTCGACCCCGACAACGACCAGCAGTTGCTGCGCTGCGACCTCACGTGGCTCACCTCGCGCTGGAACTGCATCTTTGGCCGCGGCTGCGGCGGCATCGACGCCACGATGCCCGACGCGGGCTGCTGCACGCTCGGCGCGCACTTCTCCGACAGGGACGATGAGAAGCGCACCGCGACGTTCGCCGCGCAGCTCACCCCCGACACGTGGCAGTTCCACGCGAAGGGCACCACCAAGAAGGGCTTCGTCGAGAAGGATGCCGAGGGCGAGCGCAAGACCCGAGTCGTCGAGGGCGCGTGCATCTTCCTGAACCGACCCGGCTTCGCCGGCGGCGAGGGCTGCGCGCTCCACCTGCTTGCCGGCACCCTCGGCACCGACTACCAGCAGACCAAGCCTGACGTGTGCTGGCAGCTGCCGGTGCGCCGGCAGTACGACTGGCGCGAGTACAGCGACGGCACCAAGAAGCTGGTTATCTCCATCAGCGAGTACGACCGGCGCGGCTGGGGAGCGGGCGGCCACGACCTCAACTGGTACTGCTCAGGCAACACCGAGGCTCACGATGCCGTCGAGCCCGTCTACGTGAGCGAGAGGGCGACCCTCGTCGAGCTCATGGGAGCCGCCGCGTACGCAGTCCTCGTCGAGCACTGTCTCGCGCGCGAGTCGGCACTCGTGGCCGCCCGCCGGGTGGGCAAGCGCACCGGCGACATGTCGGCCGTCACCGCCTTCGCCCCCCACCCCGCCGATCCCGCGTAGGCAGCTTTCCCGGCCGGTATCAACGAGCGCGTGAGGTTGTCAGCGGGAAAGCAGCGCCGCAGCCACCAGCCCCACCACCAGAAGCGCAGCGCTGACCGCTGCCGCAATCGCCCCTCGGCGAACCCAGGCGGCAGGATCACGATCGGCTCGGTCAAGTGGCACCGGGAAGCCGTGGCGGTCGAGCTCCCCGAGCCGCTCGGCGAGGTGTGCACTGCGCACCGGGTCGTCGCAAGTGAGTTGCAGCCGTTGCTCGAGGTGCTGGGGCACCGGCACGCGCACCGGAATGTCGAGCAATTCGAGCGAGTCGGAGCGCGCGGGCATGAAGGTGGGGCGACAGCGCCCGCAGGTGCCGGCATGGCGCTGAAGCCGACGACGCGCGGCAGGCATCAGCACACCCCCCACGGCGCTTGTCTCGGCCACAACCTGTGACACCACCGGGCAGACCGGAGGGTGCGCCGTGAGCAGGGCGTGCAGCGCTGCCGCGTCGCTCCACATCCGCTCGGCCCGATCACCTCGACGTCGGGCCTCACCCTCACTGCAGCCCATGGCTAACGCTGCCTCAACAGCATCGACGTCAGTGCGTCGCATCAGCACCAGGGCGTCGCGGTCTCCGGGCGTCAGGGCGTCAAGGGGGTCAGCCGACGGCAGTACCGGCCGCTCGGTGTCGATAAACACGCCGCGGGCCCGCAGTTGCCGTAGACACTCGGTGCGGGTGAGAGACAGCAGCCACGGCAGGTCGGCGCGCCGAGAAGCAGTGGCGTCGAGGCATGAGGCAGCAGCCATCGCATCGTGCACGGCATCGCACGACATGGTCAGGTCGCGCGTCACCATGAGCGCGTAGGCCAGCACCTGTCCGACGGAATCGTCCACGCGGTCACGCTACCGCCGACTGTCGGGGTCGACCGATAGCGTCAGCCCATGGCCCGCGTGAGTGCTCCCAAACCGCCCCCCTACCGCTGTGGCGAGTGCGGCTGGACCACCGTGAAGTGGGCCGGGCGCTGCGGCGAGTGTCAGGCGTGGGGCACAGTGAGTGAGGTGGGCGCAGCAGCCCTGCGCGCGGTAGCACCCGGGGC
>WLOZ01000301.1 GCA_009699025.1 Actinomycetota bacterium | reverse complement strand
CTGATTGGGGTTACACCGGCACGATCGTGCCTGTTCAACTCTGCGACTCTATGAAGAAGATTCGCCCTCAGAACCGCGGATCCCTCTGCGAGATTCAGAGGCCGTGTGCCGGCGGATGCCCCAGGTTGCGATGCAGCCGAATACGATGCTCGCGGCTCGGCGGGATGGGTGAGATTAGATCGCCGAGCACGTCGGCGAGCCGGCGACTGTGACCGCTGCCCTGGGCGTGAAAGCGTGCCTCGATAAACGCTTGCCGATGAGTGCCACCAGGAGCCAGGGTCGCAAGGTCTAGGGTCATGCCCCTCAAGGCGAGCCACTGGAAGAAGAAGTCCAGTTGCGTGCGCGTGTTGCCCTCCCGAAACGGGTGAGCCACATTGAGTTCGCTCCACACCTCGGCCAAGTCCCCGACGAGCTCGTCGGTGAGCCCATGACTGCGACGGCCCAACCCGTCGAGGGCGGCAAGTTGGGACTGCACGTAGCGCACCAACTCCGGGCCGGCCTGGAAGTAGTCGTACGGGATGAGCGGCGCGGCTGGATCGCCGGGGGCGAAATGCAGGATGTCTGGCGCAGTCTTGCTCATCCGCCCCTCCGGACCGACGCGGATCTGGCCTGCCCAGACATAGACGGAGTGGAAGATCCGTCGATGCACCTCGCATAGGTGATCGAGGTCGAACTCACCCACGACGGGTTGCAGTGCCAACCCGACGATTCGGTTGCCGGACAGCTTCAACTCGGCGGCGAGCAGCTCGTCGACGCTGGTGAATCCCAGCCTGTTGCGCAGGACAGAAGTGCCTGGAATGAAGTAGTCATCCCAGCTGCGGAATTGACCCACCACCGCGTCAGTCGATGAACGAAATTCCGAAGTGAGCCATGATGCGCGCCTCACCCTCGTCATCGGTGATGGCCCCGGAGGCCACGTCGTGCCAGACGGATCGGGTGAACGGATCGGTGACTTCGTGACCGGCGGCACCTAGGGCCGCATCGGCTAGGGCAACCGCCTGCTCCACGGCCGCCGACGCGACCGTGGAAGGGTCATGAGGCTGCGCTGTCATGTCTTCCCTCCTCAGAATCGGGTTCCGTGCGCCAAGGTGCACTCTCGACCGGGTCCGTCAAACTTCACTTAGTCTACCGTGCAGACCTGAAAGGCTAGGCCCTCTCCGACATCGCCCGTGCTCTGAGATGCATGGGGTCTACCTCGGCGAGAACTGCCGAATCCTCCCCGCCTCCCCGTTCTGTGGTTCCAAGCGATGTCACTGCATGTCGCTTCACACCGCAGTTGATGTTGCATCGCACTAGAGAACAGGTGCGATGGTGGCCGACAGCGTGAGGAAGAGCTGGGAAGCAGTGTGGTGACGCGGTGGTTTAGGTCGCGTCCCACGGTATCGATCCGCTCGGTCTGCTCACCCGTCGGTTCGTGTCCGTGCGGGACTTCATGGGGCCACATCGTGGCCTCACACGGCATGTAGATCAACCAAGGGAGTCAGGTCAGGACCTCACGCGGGAACCTCGTCAGATTTTCTGAGTTTCTGAATTTCTGAATTTCTGACAGCGGTTCAACCCGGCGAACCCCGACTGGGGTCAACGGACGCCAAGGTCGACGACGACGAGTCCGTCGATTCCTTCGAAGTCGACTGGATTGGTCGTGTAGATCGGTAGGCCGTGTGCCAGGGCAGTGGCGGCGATCAGGGCGTCATACGCGCGGGCGGCTGGCTTACGGCCGCTCACGCGCAGGTTCGCGGCGACAGATCCGAAAGCTCGAGCAGTCCCACCGGGGTGCGTGTCACAGCGCCGGGTCCAGAAATTCGTCGAGATCGGCACGCAGTGCATTGAAGTCAATGTGCGGAATGTGCTTCCACCGTCGCAGAAGTTCTACCGCCGGAGTGCCCTCCGGTCCAAGAGGTCGCAGTTCGGCGACGGGCTTGCCCGCGCGGGTGACGGTGAAAGTCTGTCCGCCCTCGACTTGGTTGAGCACATCGCCACCATGGTTGCGTAGGTCCCGCACACTCACTTCAGTCATGGCACCAGTGTCCACGCGTGAGACTGCTTGGAGAAGCCCACAGAGTCGGCTTCCGAGAGGGAGTCAGACTTATGTTATATTGCCTGTACATTAATCTAACAAAGAGGAGAGTCGTGAGCACAGCGTCACTTGTGAGGGACCAGGTCGCCAGCACTCCGCGCGGCTCCTTCATGCGCTCCCGCGACTTCCCCGGATCGAGCTCGGCCGTGGACATGGCCCTGTCCAGGCTCGCATCAGAGCCTGGACCGCTGGTGCGCGTGGGACGAGGTGTCTATTGGAAAGGCGTCGATAGCAGGTTCGGTGCAGGGGCCCCGCCCGCTCTCGAAGCGGCTCTGGAAGTGGCAGGCCTAGGCTCCGGTCCGGCTGGCTGGAGCGCCCTGCGCTTCCTCGGGCTCACAAGTCAGCTTCCGGCACTGCCTCATGTTGCCGTACCGGGGCGCCAACCTGCCCTTCGCAATGCGCGGGTCTCCAAGAGAAGCAATGCCCTACGGGTCCTGTTGAACCCTGCCGAAGTGGCCGTTCTCGAGGTCCTCCGCGAGGACTGGTTGGGTCAGATCGATGGCGGCCATCAAGCTCTCGTTGAAGCCCTCCGGCGTCTGACCGCTGACGGACAGATTCGACCGGATTCGATCGCCGAGGTTTCTGCGCGCGAGTCGAGCCTGGTCCGACGGCAGTGGGCCTCCGAGAGTGCGTCGCTGTGAACGAATCACTGGTGCGACTACGCCAGCGACCGGACGACCTTCTGGCCCTCACCGCCGCGACTGCGGACGCGCTCGCGATCCCGGCTGAGTTTGTGGAGAAGGACTTCTGGGTGGTGGAACTTCTGCGTTCACTGTTCCAGCCTTTGGCAGTCAGTGCTGAAGTCACGGTTCTCTTCAAAGGCGGGACGAGTCTGTCCAAAGGGTTCGGCCTCACTCAGCGATTCTCCGAGGACGTTGACATCCTCGTGGTTCCCGCTGAGGGCATCGGCTCCGGTCGTATCGACCGAGAACTGAAGGCGATCATCAGCCGAGCGGGGGCGGACCTTGGGCTCGACGAGCCCCAGGTCAAGGTCGGGCCGTCAACCACAGGAGTCAAGCGCAACGCCCGATTCTTCTACTCAGCGAGTTACCCGGCCACCCGGGCAACCGAAGGTGTCTATCTTGAAATGGGTACGCGGGGAGGAACCCTGCCCGGACTGCAAGTGCGCCCGGTGACCAGCTACATCAGCCAGTTTCTGCTGAGTTCCGGACAGGCCGGCACCTTCGAGGAGGAACAACCCGTTCAGGCCGTGCTCCTTGATCCGATCAGGACCCTGTTCGAGAAGCTCTCCGCGCTTCACTCTGCAGCGATCGCCGCGGAGGCGGGGGACTCGTCGTCAATGGCGCGCGCCGGCCGCCACTACTACGACGTGCACGCACTCCTCGTGTCGGAAGGATTGATTGAGCGCCTGAGCGAGGTGTCGATCGTGGACATCATGGCCGATATAGCCGAGGTATCCACGCACAACGGCTGGGCATTCCACCTGCGGCCTGAGGCAGGGTTCGCTTCGAGTCCCGCCTTTGCAAGTCTTGGCCGGGCCGTCGATCAGGGCCGAGCCTCCTACCAAGCTGCGCTCGGCCTCATCTACTCGGAGCCGCCAACTTTCGAATCCTGCCTGGCCACGATCCAGCGCGCATCAGCCCACCTTTAGCTGGCCGGCGGCGGGCTCCGCGGTAGGCGATCTATTTCAGGTGGAGGGCGCGGGCGGGGTGCTCTCGGAAGTGCCCGTACTTCTGACGCGGGAACTCAGGTCGTGTCCCTTGAAGTGGTGCAGATCGTTCTGATCGT
>WLOZ01000300.1 GCA_009699025.1 Actinomycetota bacterium | reverse complement strand
CCCATGCGCTCGAAGAACTCGGTGACAACCTCTCGAAAGCCCGGCAGAGCTTCGTCGGGAAGCCACTGGTTGGGGCCATCGAGGCGCAGGTAGGCAGGGAGCGCGCCCACCTCGTACACGGGATTCTCGCTCGAGAGGTCGAGCTGCTCGCGGTAGTCGACCCGGTTGTCGGTGAGCTCGGCACCCACCTGCTCCCAACCCCGGAAGTGGCGCGACAACTTCTTGTCGATGAGCATCTTGGTGGGCTCGGGAAGCGCGAAGAAGGCCTCGAGCGCAGCGAAGTACCGGCCGATAAATTCCTCGTCGATTCCGTGGTCGACGACCAGAAAGAAGCCCACCTCGTGACTGGCCTGCACCAGCCGACGCGCGAACTCGTGGGTTGAGGCAGGCTCGTCACCCCACTCAGCCAGTGAGAAGACAGGAATCTCGGTGAAGGCGAGGTCGGGCGACATGTGAGCAACCTACCCGTGAGGGGGCGCCTGAGCCGACGGGGTGAGCAGTGTGGAGCCTGAGGGAAACTCCTGGCGGGTGCCATGGCCCAGCAGCCACACCGACTGACGCCCCTCGACCCGCCATTCGTCGACGCCTCCCACGAGCGCGGTGTCCTCGTCGATCCCGAGCACCATCACGCCGTCCGGAGCGTGCAGCAACACGCGGGTGATCATGTCGGGCATCCAACCGGCCATGCGGTCGAAGTGAGGGATGACCCGCAGGTGCGGCAGCACCCCGAGCCCCGGGCCCGCATGCCGGCCGAGCCGCTTCACGGAGGGCACCCACGAGGTCATGGCCATCGCGCCGGCACTGCAGCCAGCCAGCGCGGCCCCCTGCTGCCACGCCTCATGGATGCGCTTCCACACGGCGGTGTGGGCCAGGGTCTCGGCCAGGTAGGTCGGGTCGCCGCCCGACAGGTAGATGAGACCAGCCCCGTCGACGAGGTCTGCCAAGGCATCGTCGTTCGCGTCGACCCGATTGCGCACGACCACCGGGACAGCCTCCACACCAAGTCGCTGCGCCTGCTCGCGGCCCAGCGCGATCCATCGGTCGAGAGTTGACTGACCCTCGAGCGCGGCGGCGGTGGGCACCTGCACGTAGCGAGCCGGCCGGCCGGCGAGTAGCGACGCCTCGACGGCGAGCATCTGCGGCAGGTATTCGCCGGAGCCCACGAGGGCGAGCGGACCGGGCTCGGTCATGTCAGCGCCCACTGCGGGCCTTCGGGGGTGTCACGGATCTCCACCCCGGCGGCGGCGAGTCGGTCGCGGATGAGGTCGGAGTCGGCGAATCGCTTATCGGCGCGCGCGCTCGCGCGCAGCTCGAGCAGCAGTTCGAGGTAGGGCCCCACGATCGACTCGACATCGACGGGTGCGTTGGCTGCACGCTCGCCGAGCGCTGCAATGAGACGGCGCACCACGTCGTGGTCGGCCTCGCCCCGGCTCTCGGCGTACAGCCGCAGAATTCCGTCAACTGCCGCGGAAACCTCGCCCTCATCCAGAGCCTGCGCAACCGAAGCAGGGGTGACCACGAACGACGGGGGCTCAACGGGATCAGGTCTCTGGGCGCTGCCAACGACCGTGGCGATGGCGGCGACCGAAAGGTCGTCTCCCTGTACGAAGCGCGTCTGCTCAGAGTGCGTGCGGATCGTCACGCCACCGCGCCCCACGACCTCGATCGCCCCCGAGTCGAGGTCGACGACCATGCCCGTGTGCTCGTCAATGCCCAGCACGAACGCGTCATCGGGCAACTGGTCGAGCAGATCGGCAAGACGTCGCTCGCCCATGTAGCAGAAGCGGGTGTCGTGGGTTCCCCCCTCGGCATTGTCGAAGTGGGGAACCACGGCGGCATTGAGTCCGGTGGCCCGCCCCAGCACGTCGAGCCCCTCGAGCCACACGGGATCAGCGCCGACCTTGTAGATCTCGTACACGGGAATCGTGAACGCGCCGAGAGTGAGGGCCGCCGCCGAGGCGAACACCACCGCACCACCCGAGCGGAGGGTGTCGTCGAGCAGTTCCACCACATCGGTGTCGTACCACTGTGCCAACGCGTAGCTGGGCGATCCCGGACCGGCGAAGACCCAGCGGGACTGCTGGAGGGCCAGCATCGAACGCGCTGCCGCACCCGGGTCGTCTGCCGCGACCGCTCGCGAGCGCAGTGAGGCGACGCCCACCTCGCGTCCTACCGAGTCGCGGAAATACACCTGAATGCGCTCGGTGAGCTCGTCGGCGTTCTCCTGGAAGCCGAACGGGGTGTCGAGCAGTACCGCCGACACTTCGCCCGCAACCCCCAGACGTGCGAATAGTCGCTGATGCGGGGTGACCATCGTGGGACTGGTCTCCCCTGACCCGAGGATCATTAACAGTCGGGGAAGCGCGGAGTCAGTCACTTCATGATGATGCCAGTTTTTGAGGGAGCCGCGCGACAGAGCCTCTCACGCTGGCCAACCCCCGGGGCTGGTCGCAGGGGCCCAGATCCCCGCCGGATGCAGCACCCATGGGACCTTGCGTTTGGGTCTGACACACTCGTCACATGGACGCGCAGGGCACCGCCCCCGAACACGACACCAACTCCTTACTGCCCCCCGACCGCTACATCGACCGCGAGCTATCGTGGCTGGCCTTCAATACCCGAGTGCTCGAGCTCGCTGAGGACGACGAGCTTCCGCTGCTCGAGCGGGCCAAGTTCCTCGCCATCTTCGCCAGCAATCTCGACGAGTTCTTTATGGTCCGTATCGCCGGGCTCAAACGACGCATCGCTGCCGGGATCGCCACCCGGGCCGCGAGCGGGAAACTGCCTCGCGAGGTGCACGACGTCGCGCTGACCCATGCGCACGAGGTGATGCTGCGGCACGCCGAGTGCTTTCACCGCGAGGTTTTGCCCGGGCTGGTCAAGGAGGGCATCGAGGTAGTGAGGTGGGGCCAGCTGAGCGACACCGAGCGCCAGCAGCTCGCTCGTATCTTCCTCGACCAGATCTTCCCGGTGCTGACGCCCCTCGCGGTCGATCCAGCGCACCCGTTCCCCTACATCTCTGGCCTGTCGCTGAATCTCGCCGTGGTGATGCGCAACCCAGACTCCGGGAGCGAGCTGTTTGCCCGCGTGAAGGTGCCGCCGGTGCTGCCGCGGTTCCTCAACGTCGGTGGCGCGCGCTTCGTCCCGCTCGAAGACGTCATCGCCGCTCACCTGCACGATCTCTTCCCCGGCATGGAGGTACTGCAGCAGCACACCTTCCGGGTCACGCGCAATGAAGACCTCGAAGTCGAGGAAGACGACGCCGAGAACCTGCTGCAGGCCCTCGAGCGCGAGCTGATGCGTCGAAGATTCGGCCCGGCGGTGCGACTCGAGGTCGAGGACTCCATGGACCCGCACGTGCTCGACCTGCTGATGCGCGAACTGGGGGTCAGCGCAACCGAGGTGTTTCGGCTTGAGGGGCCACTTGACCTCCGAGGCCTGTGGTCACTCGTCGACCTCAATCGTGACGACCTCAAATTCCCGGCCTTCCTGCCCAAAACCAGCTACGCGCTCTCCGACGTCGAGTCGGCGCTCTCACCCGACGTCCTGGAGGTGATGCGCGCGAAGGATGTGCTGCTGCACCACCCCTACGACTCGTTCTCCACCAGCGTGCAGCTTTTCCTTGAGCAGGCGGCCAGCGACCCGAATGTGCTCGCAATTAAGCAGACTCTCTACCGCACCAGTGGTGACTCACCCATCGTCGACGCACTCATCGACGCAGCCGAGGCCGGCAAGCAGGTGCTCGCGCTGGTCGAGCTCAAGGCCCGCTTCGACGAGCAGGCCAACATCACGTGGGCGCGTAAACTCGAGCAGGCTGGCGTGCACGT
>WLOZ01000030.1 GCA_009699025.1 Actinomycetota bacterium | reverse complement strand
GTGTCGTGCAGCGCGGCCTCAGGCAGACAGCGCAGCGAACCCTCGGTGAGGGTTCGTATTGTGTTGGTGTGGGAGGCAGGGCCGGCAGCGTCCGGATGACCTCCTCGCGGGCTAAAGCCTCGCGAGTTAGTTAAAACGCTCGGGAGGGGCTCCGTATTCCCGACTGAGCCCCGAAAACAAGGATTCGTGGCACGTTCGTGACACGAAACGGCCCCCACCAACACGGTGAGGGCCAACTTGCTTGGCGTGCATCGCTTGCCTTGCTACTGTCAATGCCGGCTGAAAGTGGACCCCTTGGCAGTGGTTGAAAATGGACCGACGACGGTTGGGACTCGGCGCTGGCTTCAGCGCAGTGTGGCCTGCAACTTGACCTCGACGAGGTCGTGGTCGGACAGTCGGCGTTGCCCTTGGGCAGCGGGGACGATCAGCGTCTCCTCCAGTTTGAGGTCGGTTCCATGCAGGATGGCGACGTGGTTGAGGAGTCGCACCTCGGCCTTGTACCCAGAGGTGAGGACCTTAGCCCCCGAGAGGCACTCGATCAGCAGGTCAGACAGTGCCTTCGGCGCTCTACTCGCTGGGATCGTCTGATTGAAGTCCCCGGCGAGGAGGAGCGGGCGTTCGCCGTCCTCATTGCTCAGCAAGTCGCGAAACTCGCGGAGGAAGCGCTCGTGCTCCTGCCACGGGGCGGCGTCCTTTCGCCCGGAAGCGACATGCGCCATCCGCCAAGGGACGCACACGCCGACCACAGTCACCGGTCCGGCAGTGGTGTCGGTGACTCCTCTGACGAGTCGGCCTCGCGTGGAGTCTGTCGAGCCGGTCTGAACGTCCCTCCACGGCCGAGGGGACCACAGCAGGACCTTCCTTCGGTCTTTGCTGGTCCGGTAGCCCCAGTCGTTGCCTGCGTCGACAACGTGTCCGCCCCAACTGGCAACCACGTCAATGCAGGCCTCGGCGAGCACCACCACGTCCGCCCCTTCTGGCTTCTGATTCACAAGCCATTGGTCCGCCGCCGATCCGGGCCGCGCCCAGGCCGTGTTCCACACCAGGATTCGCACCGCCCCGTCTGGGTCGACGCCCCTTGGCACGGGTGGCCGGTCGGCCGGTTGGGCGTCCGGATGCCGGCTCAGAGCGACTGCCAAAGCGGCCCACTCATCGGGGTCACTTCCCCCGAAGTAATCGGCTCTGGCCAGCCAGAACATCCAGCCGCGAAGGAGGTCGACGCCGCACCAGTCCGGAATCCCGCCAGTGTCCAGCCATGCCCGGCGCGCTGGGTCGAGAAGTTCAGTGAGGGCGTCTGGTGTGGCGGCGAGTCGTGCGTAGCCGTCGTATCGGTGAGCCCATTCGACAAGTTCCCCGATGTCCATTGCGACAGCCTTCCACCTACGGCTGACAGCGGCAGATCTTCGGGGTCGGCAGCCCGGCATCCACGGTGCCGGCGCATGAGAACAAGTCCAGGAGGCGGACGCCATCGGTCATCTATTGGCCGGGCGTCGCTTGCCCCCCGGCACACTGAGCGAGGCCGCGTGCCACATCTGGTGACACGAAGCGACCACCACCAACGGCGGGGGCCAACGTCCTTGGCATACAGCGTGTGCCTTGCTCCCGCTGACCGTGTCCTCACCCCAGCACCAATGACTCCCCCGCGACCCGCCGCGCGGTGGCAACATCTGTCATGCGCTCAGCTAGCGTGCTTCGCGCGACGTCGGGGGGAAGTGCCTCGGAGAATTTCAGCCCCTCCATCGCGTCGTCACTGATCAGCGGCTGGGGTGGCTCCGACGACTGAAGGAGCGCGGCGACACCCGCAACCTCGGCAACGCCGATGGCACTGGTCGTCAGCAGACTCGCGTGGTCCGCCACCGCCTCAACACCCAAGGCACCGAGCGCAGCGACCAGGCTGGTGTTCGCCTTCGTACCGGCCCACGTCCACCACCGACTCCCGGCGCCCTCGGCCCTCAGCGTGAGCCCCGAAGCGTCCACCTGACCCACCGACGCCTCCCTCACTCGCAGCAGACCGGCCTGAGCGCGCTGCGACAGCGTGACCGGCGGGTCGTCGCCGAGCAGCACGTCGCGCATCGATCGCGCGAGCTGCAGCGACATGCCAGGCCCCGAGCCCTGCCAGCGCGTGCGCCCTCCTGCGTCGTGCTCCACCACGCTCACGGTCCGGCTGCGCCAGTCGACGTTCGTCACACGCCAACTGCGCCCGCCCAGCAGCAGCACCCGCGGTCCGCCTTCGGGCACTCGCGCGGTGAGGGTCATCGGCGACACCCAGCCGAGGTCGCGCCGACCGTGCAGAACCTGCATCTGCGGCTCCGAGGTGAACACCGCCAGCAGGTCCATGAAGTGCCGGTGCCCGAAGGCTCGCTCGGCCTCGGGTCCGATGAAGGCGAAGTCGCCGTCGCGGCTGAGGTAGCCCTCCTGCAGCTGCCAGGCGAGCAGCTCGTCGGCACCCTGCATGAGTTCGGAGCCGGGCCACCACTGCCGCCAGGTGCCCACGCCGAAACGTCCTTCTTGCAGAGCGAGGGCCAGTAGCTGCTGTGCGGCAATGTGCCGCGGGCTCGGCGGCGGCTGCACCGGCTCGACGAACCCGGTCGCCCACAGGCCGAGCAGGCCCGCCGCCCGCAGCAACGCATCGTCGGAGACGGTGAGGAACAGCATGTTCCGGCTCGACCCCGGACGCCGACCGGTACGCCCCAGTCGTTGCAGGAAGGAGGCGACCGTGCGCGGCGCATCGATCTGGATCACGCGGTCGAGGTCGCCCACATCGATACCGAGCTCAAGGGTGGAGGTGGCCACCACTACGCAGTCGCGCGCCTCGGCGAACGCCGCCTCGCTTCGTCGTCGCTCCTCAGCGCCCAGCGAGGAGTGCGAGACGAACGTCTGCACGTCGTGCTCACGCAGCTTGCTGGCCAGCGTCTCGGCCGTGGCGCGCGAGTCGCAGAACACGAGCCGCTTCTCTCCGCGGTGCAGCGACGAGATGACCATCGCGGCGTTGGGGATGGTGCCCACGTAGTCGAGGGTGATCTCCGGCCGCATAGCCGCGCCCGCCGACGCGTCGGGGTTCACCACCGTGGAGCGCAGGGCGGGCGTGCCTCCCTCCAGCCAGTGCAGCAGCTCGTCGGGATTGCCCACGGTGGCCGAGAGGCCGATGCGTTGGAGCCGATGACTGGCGAGGTGCTGCACACGTTCAAGAACGCCTTGCAAGTGCCAGCCGCGGTCGTCGCCGGCGAACGAGTGCAGCTCGTCGACCACCACTGCTCGCACGCCTCCGAGCAGCGCGCGATGGTCGATGCGCGTGGAGACGAGCATCGCCTCGAGCGACTCCGGCGTGGTGAGCAGGATGTCCGGTGGGTCGGCGATCATGCGTCGTCGCTCGCCATCGCCGACATCGCCGTGCCAGAGCCCCACGGTTCGTCCCATCCACTGTGCGTACGTTGACAGCCGCGGGTGCAGGTTGTTGAGCAGCGCCCGCAGTGGCGTGAGGTACAGCACCGAGAGCCCGCGCCACTCGCCGTCGGCCATCTCCGACAGCAGCGGAAACGTGGCGGCCTCGGTCTTACCCCCGGCGGTGGGCGCCAGCAGCAGGCAGTCGTCACCGCGCCGGACGGGCTCCACCGCCTCGCGCTGCAGCGGCCTCAAATCCGTCCAGCCCAGCGAGTTCACCACGTGGTACTCGAGCGCGGGGGTGAGGCCGGTGGTCATCGCTCCGGCTCACCCACGTCGAGGTCGATGTCGTCGACCGTCGCTGCCTCACGTTCGTCCTCGTCCATCTCGGCGACGTTCACCGTGAGGGCGTAGTCGCGTCGGGGGTCGAAGTCGGCGAACTGGTCAACGCGGTCGAGCACATCGCCCACCAGCTTCTTCAGGAACAGCCGCGGGGCCACCCCCACTCGCCCGCCGAGCCGGCCGGCCATCGCGCTGGCCAGGTCGCCGAGGTAGGCGTCGTCGACGAACTCACCCACGCGCGGGGAGGCGCCCACTGCATAGAGGTCGCGGGTGCGTACCCCCAGATTTACAAGTGACTCATGTGTAAATCCGGGCAGGCGCACCTGCACGGCGCGGGGGTTGTCGAAGCGGGGGTCGCCGCCGAAGTCGGTGGCCAGTCGCTGGGCCAGCGGGGGCAGCCGCTGGGCGCCCTGCTGGCCGTCGAAGAATGCGGGAGTGCCGGTGATCAGCAGGTACAGGCCGGGGAAGTTGCCGCCGTGCACCTCGTCGATCAGCTGCCGCAGCGAGTTGAGGGCCTTGTCGCGCATGTCGCCGCGCACGCGCTGCAGGGTCTCGACCTCGTCGAGCACCACCACGATGCCGCTGTACCCGGAGTCGCGCACCAGCACCAACAATCCCTGCAGGAAGCCGAGCGCGCCGAAGTGGTCGAGGTCGCCGCGCACCCCTGCGGCCCGCTTCACCGACGCCGCCACGTGCGGCTGCCCGCCGAGCCACGCCAGCAGACCCTCGGCCTGCGGCACGTCGCCGGCCAGGGTGGCCTCCCGGTAGGCGCGAAGGGCCGCGGCGAATCCAGGCGCGGTGCGGGCCACCGCGGCCAGCCGCCGCTCAAGCAGCTCGTCGACCGCCTTGGCCAGGCCCTGCTCGTCGGCGGGATCGACTCCACCGGCGACGGCGTCCTGCTCGAGGGTGAACATCCACCCGTCGACGAGGTCGCGCAGGGCCGAGGGTGGCATCTCGGCGGTGGCGAGGTTCTCGGTGATGCGCCGGTACACCGTCTCGAGCTTGTGCAGCGGGGTCTGAGTGTCGCTGACCTGCACCTCGGAGGTGACGAAGCCAGCACGGCGCGCACGCTCGACCATCCAGCGGGAGAAGAACGTCTTGCCCGACCCATACTCCCCACGCACCGCCTTGAACATCGCGCCACCGGCGGCCACGCTCGCCAGCTCGTCGTCAATCGCCTGCTCGAAGCGATCGAGGCCCACGGCCAGCAGGTCGAGCCCCTGCGAGGGCACCGACCCCCGGCGCAGCGCCTCGATCACCTCCCGCCGGCGGCGCTCGGACACCACGGGAGCGGGTTCGGTCACGCGACTCCCCCGATCGCGAACTGCTCGAAGAGCAAGGCACGGTCGAGCAGCACGGTGACACCGTCGGGGTCGAGCGACACCACCTCGTACCCCTCAACGTTGAGCAGCCGTCGCAGGGCCGCCATCGTGGGCTGGAAGCGGGCAGCTGGCACACGGGCCGCTGCCGCGACGAGGTCGCGATGCGCGCGGTAGCCGCCGTCGACGAGCGTGGCAACGATGGCAGCCACCGTGTCGTCGTCGAATCCGCCGCGCCTCTGGGCCGCGTTGCGTGCGGTGAACAACGCAGTAGCGAGTAGTGCTGCGGCCGCGCGCTCGCCCGGGGTGCCGGTGGGAGCCACAGGCTGCGTGCCCTCGAAGAGGGTGTCCTCCTGCGGCGCCTTGGTGGCCTTGGGCCGGCGCGCGGGCTCGGCCACCGACGACTCGCTGGCGGCAACGGGTTCGTACCACCAGCGCGGCGCCTGCGGCGGAGCCGCAACCCAACCCAACGCTGCCAGCGGGTCGGGGTCACGCGCCAGCACGATCACCGGCACGGTCACCTCCGCCGCCGCGGCGCCACCGTGATAGCCCGCCGCCTTACGGCCGTACCGCACGCCCTCGTCGACCGCGGCCACCACCGAACTACCGGGCACCAGCACACGCCGACCGGTCAGCAGCACCTCGTTCGCTGCGGCCGCTGCGGCAACGGGACGGAACCGAGCCTCCGAACCCTCGAACGACTGCGACTCGCCCCCGCGATGCACCACGTGCCCGTGGTCGGAGGTGAGTACCACCGTGCGCCCATGCACGGCGGCCAGCTCGAGTAGCGGTCCCAGGTGCTGTACGGCCTCCACCGTCCAGTCCATGCCGCCCGGGTCGTGCTTGGCCAGGGTGTCGTCGACGGTGTTGAGCACTACCGCCACCACCGGCGAGGCCGAGGCCACGGCCTGGCGCAGCGATTCGGGCAGCAACTCGCCCGCGCCCGCGCGCAGGTCGTCCTTGTGGAACACCGGCCCAACGCCGGCATCGGTGAACAGGCGCTTCTCATCGGCCTGATTGCCGTCGCGCAGCTCACCGGCGAACAACGACGTACGCGAGTAGCGGGTGAGCGTGGGCAGCACGGCAAGCGCCGCCGTTCGCTGGCGATCATCGGCGGGAACGCACTCGGTCCACCCTCGGGCGAGCGCACCATCGACCAGCTCCGCGGCCACGGCGGTGCTCATGCCATCGACCACCACCATCAGCACTCCGCCGGCCTGGGCGAGGGGGCGCACCACGCGCGCCACCAACAACTCCAGCGGAACGGTGTCGGCGGGCAGCAGGTCGCGCGAGGTGGCCTCGGCCAGCAACGACGCAAACTCGCGGTCGTGCGCGGTGCGACGAGCAGCAACGCTGCCCACCAGAGCGGCGTAGGCGGCCGACACGGCCGGAACCGTGCTGCCATCCCACACGTCTGCAGCGGCGCGATCGACCCAGGCATCGTCGCGGGCCTGGCGAAGCAGCGCCTGCTGTAGGTCGGTGGGCGTGAGGTCGGGAATCGCGAGCCAGCGATGCAGGCGGGCTGCCATCTGCGCGCGCATGGTGGTGTCGGCCCGCTCGTAGCGCGCCATGTCGTGCGCGAGCAGTGCGGTGAGGCTGGCCTCCACGTCACCACTGCCGGAGAGCGCCGACGCGAGGTGCAGCAGGCGGGCGTCGTAGCCGGCGGGCAGCACCCCGGAGAGGACCGCGCCGTCGGCCCAGCCGACGTCGCCCAGCAGCAGCTGTGCGCGCGAGAGGATCATGGAACGGTTGATGGGCTCACCGGAGAGTCCCGGGTCGGAGCCCATGCGCAGCACGATGCCGCGCGCCGCCGCGGCCACCTGGATGGCCACCGGCGCAGAGATGGGACGCGAACCCATGGAGGGCTCCAGCCGCACCCGTGCCGCGGCGGCTGACTCGGGCGCGCTGCCCGATGTGGGCCACAGCACGTCGGCCGCCAGCCCGATGGTGACCGCATCGACGGAGCCCGGACTGCCGGCCACCCGGAACGCGAACTCGGCCACAGCGCCCAGCGCACCCGAGCTCCAGCTCACGATGCCGTCGCGCACCGCCTCGGGCTGGCTTCGCCACGCGTCACGGGCCTGCTGGTTGAGCGTCCACGTGAGGAGGCCTGCGGCGTCGAGCTCGTCGCCACGCAGGCCGGTGACTGCGGCGGTGAGCATGCGCAGCGCGTGGTCGCGCGTCACCACCCCGGCAGGCGCCACCGGATAGCCGCTGACGGGCCGGTGCTCCACCAGTGCGGCTGCCACCCACGGACCCAGAGCGCGCAGTTCGGGGGCCGCCGAGCGCGCCTCGAAGAGGCCGGGCACGGTGTGCCACACGTCGATGGGCTCCACCTGTTGGTGCAGCATGCGTGCCAGCAGAGTGAGGCCGAGGTCGTCGCTGGGTCGGTCGGTGAGCACCACGAGCCAGTCGCTGGGCTCACGCTCGAGCATCGCCTCTCGCACCGCCAGCGCCGAGCCGCAGCCGCGCACCAGCACGCGATCGCCACCGACGATCACATGGTCGGGCCCGTGCCAGCTGGGGGATGCCCGCAGGGCAAGCACGCGCGTGGTGCCGCCCTTGCGCACCAGTTCGCGCGCGTACTGCTCCACCACCGAGGGCGAGGCCACGGGCATGGGCGAGGCAGGGGTCGGCGTCACTCCAGCCACCACTGCACGTGCAGCTTCTTGCCCGGGTTGGCCTGCAGGGCAGCGCGCATCTGGTCGGTCACCACGCTGACGCGGTCATCGAGCCCCTCGAGGGTGATGTCGTCGACGGTGGTCGCCGGGAAGTCCGGATCAACGGGCGGCAGCACCGGGATGACGGGCTCCACGGGCACAACAGGCGGAAGCGGCGGAGGAATTGGCGCCCGCTCGGCGAGGAACTTCGCGCACGCGTCGCCGGCGCCGCGAAGCACCATCACCAGCGGTAGGTGCAGCTCCTCCTGCGACGCGGCGTTGCGCAGCGCCGACAGCTTCTCCTGCGCCTGCGCGTCGTCAGCTAGGCCGGCCACGCTGTCGAGCACGGCCCACGTGGCTCCGGCCAGCGCCGCCGACACCTGCGTCGCCGAGGAGATCGACGTGCCCACCGTCTCGGGCTCGGCCGGCAACGCAGCCTCGGCCAGCACGTTCACCAGCACGAGGTCGTCGCTTTCACTGGCCAACCGCGCGGTGAGCTCGGCAGCCAGCCGGGCGGTGGTCAGGCGGGGTGCCTCGTCGGCCAGTTGCAGGGTGTCGCGGTGCCGCTCCAGCTGCGACTGCAGCTTGGCGCACGCCTCGCGCGCGTTGGCAGCCGACTCGCGCACTGAGCTGGCCAGCCGCGCGACCGATGCCGCGGTAAGCAGCGCGCCGCCCTGCACCCCGAACAGCTTGGCCGCGCGCAGCCGGGCGGCCTCGTACCCCGCGGAGTCGGGCAGCTCGGGGTCTCGCAGCACGAGGTCATCGCGCACGTCGTCGAGCCGAGTGATCGCCACGCCTGCCCCGTGTTTGGCGAACTGCTTGTCGTCGAGCAGCGCCCACGAAGCGATGATCAGGTTCTGCAGGTCGGTCGACAGGCCGTGGGGGGCGAGCCGGCGCCGCAGCACGGGCACGGGGATGTCGCCGTCGAGCCCCTCCTCGGCCGCGGCCTGCAAGAAGCGGTTGCGCCACGGGAACTGTGCCGAGTCGAACACGTAGTGGTTCTCGTAGCACTGGCCCACCTCGAGGGGGTTGGCCACGCGGCGCAGCTGGTTGCGCTTGGCGGAGTCGACGTTGTCGACCCGGCCGTCGCCCTCGCGTGCCTTCAACACGAACTCGTACACCACTGCGGCGTCGGTCTTCTTCACCTCAGTGGTGGAGGGCTCGAAGCGTGGGTGGTCGGGGAACTGCGAGGAGAGCATCTGGTCGGCGAGGGAGGAGAGCGCGTCTTTGAGCGTGGCGCCCACGGGCGGCTGCAGCTCGAGCCCGGGCTGCAGGGTGGGGAACACCTCCACCTCTCCGTATGCGTCGACGTCGATGTCGAGTGGATCGCGACGGGCCACCCCGTACGCCTGCTTGATGGCGCTGAGCAACTTCTCGCGCGTGGTGCGCCGCAAGTTCTCGAGGCTGGTGCGCGCCATCGGCCGCTGGTCGACCGGCAGGTGGCCAGCGTTGCGGTCGAACTGGTCGCCCACGCCGCCGAGCAGATGCTCGAGCCGCACCAGCTTGCCTAGGTCGTCCTGTCGGGCGTTGGTAAGGAACGTGGGCACCCACGCCACCGTGCGGCTCACCACGCCGTCGGCGGCAAGCTGATGCAGGCGGTTCACATCCTCCTGCGGGCTGTGCCCGGCGGAGTCGAACGGGTAGTCGACGATCACCTTCCAGCCCTCGCCATCGGCCCGCAGCACGTCGTCGGGCAGGGTGCTCTCGTCGCGGATGTTGCCGAACACCACCGCGAGGGAGCGCTTGCTGCCACGCCACACGATGGGCCAGTCGTTGCCGCCAAAGAGCCCGGCGTCGTCGGCGATACCCAGGTCGCCGTACACCAGCCGCTTGAGCAGGCTGCGCCGCGCGCTCTCGTTGTCCTCGGTGGCCACACGCTCAAGCACCGAGTCGTAGTCGACGCCGGCCAGTTCGAGGGTGATCACCGGGTCGGCACCCTCACCGACGTGGATCTCACCTACCGTCTCGGCCCACTGGCGCACCTTGCCCAGCACGGCGATCGACTCGGTGCCAGGCACGAACGCTGTGACCGACCCGTGGTTGAGCGCGGCGATACGGCTAGCCGTGAGGGTGCGCAGGGCCTCCACCTGCGGGGCGATGGCGGCCACCAGAAGGGTCTTGGCCAACCGGTCGTCGTTGCGGAAGGGGTGGCTGCGCGGGGTGGCCTCGGCCTGCTCGATGGTGAGGCCGTGCATCTGCAGCAGTTGCGGGCGCAGTTTGTCGATGTACAGGCGGCGCGCGTTGCCGAAGTGCCGACGCATCTCCTCAGTGAGCGGTTGGTCGCCGCCCTCGACCATCACGTCGTAGAGGTCGCCCACGGGAATCACGTCGCTGACGGTGAGCTCGTTGCGGCCGGCACACAGCAGCTGGGCCATCACCTTCAGCGCCGTGCGCTCGCGCTGCAGCAGCGACGACAGGCCCACGAGGGTGTCGACCAGCGCGGGCGAGAACGGGTACACCTTCGCGAACATTGTCTCGTCGGCCCCGATGGCACCGGTGAGCAGCGCGTCCCACGTGGCCTTGTTCGACTTGAGGGTGGCCAGCGCACCGGCCAAGGCGGCACGTGCGTCGTCGTTGCGCGGGGTGAGCAGGCGGCGGTGGGTAATCTCGGGCAGGTCGCTGGCTGCCAGGGTGATCTTGTTGAAGCGGTCCTCCCACCACTGGAAGGCCTGGCCCACGGCCAGCCGCTCGGCACCCCCCGCGCCACCCGCGGCCATGCCGGCCGACGCGTCGCCGAGGAAGTCGGCGAGGTCGCGCTGGCGCGCCACGAACGACACCAGCGGAACGTCGCCCTGGCCGCGCCGCCCCTCCACCAGCTTGGCCACCTTGGAGCCCTCGGTGGCCACAAACTCGCGGTCGGCCAGGTGATTGGCCAGCCAGAGCACCAACTCGTCGAGGAAGAGCACTACGCCCTCATAGCCCAGACGCTTGGCGTGCGAGCGCATCACGGCCAGGCCGTCGTCGATGGTGAGCCACTCGCCAGCGTTGATGTAGCCGCGCATCACGTTGGCCACCAGGTCGGAGGCCAAGCGCTCACGCTCATCGTCACCCACGGCCGCGGCGAGTGCCCGGTCAAACGCTGTGGCATCCCATGCGGTGTCGAGGCCGCCCCACTCGCTACCGCCCGCCCCGCCATTGAGCATGTCAAAGAATCCGTCGCCCATCGCATCACGCATACGCGCGGCATCGTCGAGAAGGGTGTCGCTGCGGTGCAGCATGGGCGCGGGCGCGTCGGGGTGCAGCACTGCCACGCGCTGGATGTAGCCGGAGAACAGCGCCTCCTCCAGCGAGTTCGCGCCGATGAGGTGGTAGTCGACCGTGAGTAGGTTGGCCGCCAACGCGGCACTGCGGCCCTGCACCACCGACTGCAGGCCGGGCAGGGCCCGGGCCGCAGGCTCGCCGCGCAGCAGCAGGTCGAGCACGGCCATGAAGTGCGACTTACCCGAGCCGAACGAGCCGTGAATGAACACGCCCTGGTCGCTCACCGAGCCCACGCCGGCGTCGGCCTGGCCGAGCGCGGCCTCCACATAACCCAGCGCCTCGTCGAACGCCTCGGCAAGCGCGGTGGTCACCACGTACTCGCCCACGGTGCCACTGGCGTCTTCCACGCCGGACTGCAGGCGCAGCACGAAGTCGGTGGCGCTCACCACCTCAGGAATGGTGAGAGCATCGCGCAGCATCATGGTGCCGGCCTCCGTTGAAGCGGTCACGTCGCTGCCTTCCTTCCTCGTGCGGTGGCCTGCGGCCGCCACGCTGCCAGATCGGCACGGGTAAGCCCGTGCAACGTCAAGTTTTGCTCGAGCAGTCCGCGAATGGCCTGAGCGGGGCTGG